>JANOZG010000998.1:0-4036 GCA_031429275.1 Planctomycetota bacterium | reverse complement strand
CGATGTAGACCGGTTTCCGTATCATTGCGATGATGCAGCCGTGCATCACGTTTTGCCAGACGGCTGGATGTGGCAACTTCGATTCGATGATGACACGCTGAGTGCCGGCTTCATGATCGATGAACGCCCCGACGCAGATCGTGTTTCGGCAGCATTCGCGACACCCGAGAAAGAATGGGATTGGCGGATCGCGAGATCGCCGTTTCTGTCGCGGCAATTCGACAACGCAAAGATCGTGCGGCCGAAAAATGGTCTGCAGAATACGAAACGTATTCAGCGGCTGGCAGGGCAGGGGGCTGGCAATAACTGGGCGGCGATTGCGAACACGGTTGGCTTTATTGATCCTCTGCACAGCACAGGAATCGCGCACACTTTGTTCAGCGTGTCGCGGCTGGCGGACATTTTGTTGTCCGACTGCACATCGGCTGCTCGCGCCAAAAGGCTGCAGGAATACTCGGCAAACCTGATTGCCGAACTTCGATTTGTGGATGAACTCGTCGAGGGTTGTTACGAAGCCATTCCCTCGTTTCCGCTCTGGTGCCAATGGGGCATGCTGTACTTCGCAGCAGCGACAAGCATGGAGCAGATGCCAGCAGATAAGATCGGCGATGTCAGTTTTTTGCGTGCAAACGACGTCAAGTTTCGCGAAATGTTGCGTCAGGCCAGACAACGCCTCGGAGATGCTCGACGTACCGTAGTCGAAGATCGAGCGTCCTGTGAAGCTAACTTCGAAGCATGGCTGACGTCCGCAGTTGTTCCGTGGAATCAAGTCGGATTGTTTGATGATTCGTGCAACAAGCTGTATTCCAGAACAGCGGCTCCAGCGGATGCTTGGTGAAAAAATGGTGATAGCCGACAATCCGTATTCCGCACCAACTGAAGAACCTCGCCCAAAACGAGGCGCGACACATCACGATTTTGAGTTCACAGAAAAGGGAATCCGATGCCGAACGGGGATGGAGCTTCCAAAGATTTGTCTGGTAACGGGAAGCACTGACAATTTGGTTCCGTATCGTGTTGCGTTGATGCGGGTATCGCCTTTTTCGAAAGTCATCATGTTCAGTATCCTATTCTTCGGATTGATGTTTCCGGTTACTCTTTTCTTTCTAAACCGCTCGGATGGCGGAGGTGCTCTGCAGCAAATCCTGAGCATCATGTGGCTGCCAATTGCATTGTCCGGTGCCTTCCAGCTTGGAGTTTTCTTAGCGATGTGGATTAGTCCGCGAGGCGTCGTTACGGCATTTGCTCGTGAAGCTGTGCGGCGCAGAATTCGGACTCGATTGTGGGTTGCGGCGATGAGTGGCGTTTTCGGAGTATTGATCGGCGGCATTGCGATCATGTCGATAATTCGCGGCGGAGATTGGATGATTGCCCTACTTGTTACGTGTCTCGTCGCATTGGCAATCGTGATCATCGCGTTGGGTGCAGGATGGCGGCCCGGCAGACAGTCTCGACAAGATCTGAAATGTCTGAAACTTAAAGTCGTTGATTATCAGTCAGGACAATTCGAAATCGCTGGATTCACGGAGCGATTCCTGATGGCACTTCGTAGACACCGAGAGGAATCCATTGATTTGGGATCTCAACATGAGGATTACCAAGAACTCGACGCACGGCGCTTGCCAGAGTTTGACCCCCGATAAATACTGAACATTCGCACCCATCCCGTCGTCATACAATCCCTTCGATTGGCAAGACCTGCGCATTTGTCAGATAATTACTGAACATTTGAATATATGTAGTTTCGGGATGAATGGAATCAGGACGTTTCACTGGACATGAAAACTCGATAACCAGACAATTGCGGCTTCCAATGGGAACGTTCGGGAGCGTCCACCGCAGGCATCGTGCTTGACGGATCCTGTCTGAAACCTTTCTGTCAGACGCTCCATTCCTGTTAACGGCAGTTCTAAATGCTTACTCGTGATGAGATGCTGAGCCATCTGAAAGCTCGGCGGCCGATTGCGGCTCCATCCATGCTCAAGTGCGACTTTGGCAACCTTCATCGCGAAATCGAGTTGCTCGATTCTGCAGAAGCATCGCTGTTGCACTGGGACGTGATGGACGGCCTTTTCGTGCCCAATCTCTCCTATGGTGCGATGGTGGTTGATCGAGTTCGATCGCTCACCGGGACCCCGTTTGATGCACATTTGATGATTTCAGATCCAGCCAAATATCTGGACGAATACATCAAGGCTGGCTGCGAAGCGATTACGTTTCATCTGGAGGCAGTTCCTGAACCCGTTTCGCTCTTGCGTGAAATTCGCCGCAAGGGCGTGGTGGCAGGTCTTGCCGTGAATCCGGAAACGCCCTTTCAAGCTGCCGAACCATTCCTCAAAGAGTGCGACTTGTTTCTTGTCATGAGCGTACATCCGGGATTTGGCGGTCAAAAGTTCATACCTGATGTTGTTTCTAAAATCAGTGATGCTCGATCTCTGGCCGGCGAAGATTTGATTATCTCCGTCGATGGAGGCATTGGACGATCGACAATCGCTCAATGTGCTCAGGCTGGCTGCGACGTTTTTGTCGCAGGCAGTTCCGTGTTTGATGAATCCTGTTACACCACGGCGATTGCCGAACTTCAACAAACTGCGCGCGGAACGTAGCCTTGTTGCTGTGGGATTGAATTTTATGTCTACGGTTGTTCTTATTCGAGCTGGCTGCACGGATTACGATGATCAGCATCGAGTTCTTGGCACGCTGGATATGCCCCTGAATCAGCGCGGCCAGGAACAGATTCGTGAGGTTGTGCGACAACTTCAGTCGAAAGGCGTGAAAGTTGAGGCTGTGCTGACTTCGCCGGAAGATCCAGCGAGCGCGACGGCGCATGGCATTGCCGAATCACAGCCAGGCTCAAAAGTGAAAGAGCTGGATGAGCTTCGGAATGTGAATCTGGGATTGTGGCAAGGGCTGCCGGAATCCGATATCCGCAAGCGATTTCCTCGCCTGTTTAAGGCGAGCAAAGAAGATTCGTCCGAAATCTGTCCGCCGGAAGGTGAGACACTTTCTGACGCCTGCCTGCGGCTGGAACGCGTTTTGTGCAAGGCCATTCGTAAATACAAGATCTTCGCCGTGGTGGCTCCGGAGCCGCTGGCGACCGTGATTCGGTGTACGCTGCAGCATCGTCGGCCAAGCAAAGCGGCATGTTTGTGTGGCGAAGAATCGAATGATCTGATACAGATTATCGAGTGCAAGACTTTTGAATCCGCCAGCTTTATGGCTGGCGACGACAGTTCTGTCTGCGATTCCGCGCAGATCGTCGGTAGTCGGGAGTTAACATAATGAGCGCGGTTGAAAATACTGACACAACGGCGAGGCCAGTGGTGAAGCGAGAAAAACGTGGGGTTCCCGACGGGCTGTGGTTACGATGCGATGGTTGCAGCGCGACCGTTTTTCGTAAACAGGTTGAGCAGAATCAAAACGTCTGCCCGGAATGTGAACACCATTTCTACGTTCCTACCGCGATGCGAATTCGCCAGCTGCTTGATCCAGACAGCTTCGAGGAGTGGTATGCCGACATGACGTCTGGCGACCCGTTAGAGTTCTCGGATCGCAAGAGCTACAAGGATCGAATCATCGACGAACAGAAAAAAACCGGCATGAAGGATGCCTGCACGGTGGGCCGCGGTTATATGCGTGGTCGCCCGCTCGTGTTCGCGATGACCGATTCTGCGTTCATCATGGGCAGCATGGGGTCCGTTGTCGGTGAAAAGCTGACACGGGCTGTTGAGAAAGCGACTGAACTGTCACTGCCATTGATCATCATCAGTGGTTCCGGTGGCGGCGCTCGAATGCACGAAGGAATCGTTTCTCTGATGCAGATGGGCAAAGTGTCTGCTGCGTTGGCTCGATTTCGCCGAGCGAACGGTTTGTTCATTTCCGTGATGACCGATCCGACGATGGGTGGCGTTGCTGCCAGCTTTGCATCGCTGGGTGATATCATCATTGCTGAACCGCGTGCTCTTGTTGGTTTCGCGGGTCCTCGCGTGGTGATGGCGACTTGTAAGATTGATCTTCCGGAGGGATTTCAGACAAG
>JANOZG010000997.1:0-4590 GCA_031429275.1 Planctomycetota bacterium | reverse complement strand
TCAAAGTCGATCTCTAAAGGTAAGTCTGTCCTCAAACGCACCAGCTCACGACTCATTCGCGCTTGATCCGCGAATGCGATGAGATTCTCCTGCAACTTCTTGCCTTGCACTCGATCAGCATTTGCAAGGATATGATCGAGTGTGCCATAGGTTTCAAGAAGTGTCCGAGCAGTCTTGGGACCAACCTTTGGTACGCCCGGAACATTATCGACTGAATCACCAACCAACGACTGAAAATCGACAACCTGATCCGGGCGCACTCCCCAGTCTTCCATGAGTGCTGCACCATCAAAATAAGTGTTCTTTCGGCAGTTCAACATACGAACCGTCGGACTCAACAGCTGACGAGCATCTTTGTCAGTGGTCACAATCACAACTTCCATGCCGCGAGCCGACGCAGCAGTTGTCGCCGTGGCAATCACATCGTCCGCTTCCCATTCATCACATTGCAGTACCGGGATTCGAAAGCCTTCGAGCAACTCCTTGATCAAGGGAATCTGGGGACGCAGGTCTTCCGGCATTTCTGAACGGTTCGCTTTGTAGTCTGAAAAGATTTCTCCGCGTTTCCCAAGTCCGGGGGAGTCGAAGGCACAGACAAGATGCGTGGGTTTACGATCCAGAATTCCAAAGATGTCCCGCGTGAATCCAAAGACGGCATTTGTAGGCTGGCCTTGAGTCCCCTTCATGGCCGGGATGGCATGAAAGACCTGAAACATCAGGGAAAATGTGTCGATTATGTAAATGCAATCGCGGCTCATAAGGAGAATCTGTCGATAATGCTGTGATCAGTGCGAAACAGGTCAGGGAACTCAAAAGCCCCGTAAACGCATTTCAAAACGGGAAATGCTGACAAACTCAGCCCAAGGTTACAGCCTCTGAGGCTGACAGGTTTCCCCGTTGATGGCAATTGCAGCAAACTGACAATTTGCAATTCACTCATTGTTTGTTACATTCTGACATTGGAATGTCCCGTGTCTATTCAGTTGTACAGTTTCCCCAGAGGAGGATTTTTGTGGTTAAGTTGCGTTTGCGTGATAATGAAAGTGTGAATGAGGCTGTTCGTCGATTCCGTAAACTTGTCGAACATGCCGGTGTCAAAAAAGAAATGCGCAAGCGTGAATTCTACGAAAAGCCAAGTGATATTGCTCGCCGTGATCGTCGCCGAGCTGAAATGCGAGCTCGCCGGGCAAACCAGCCATCAGAATTGGAAATGCAATAATCCGGGGACTGTCGAATCAACGGAATGATTGAATACGCGAACATGGGCAGGCCTTTCGGGCCTGCCTTTTTCATTGCGCTGCGAAGCCACTCAAAGGCGAGCGGCTGGGCGTCAGCCCTCCGATTTTTTAATGTGTCTTTCTGTCGTTGATTTGATCTCCACACAACAAATCACAGCCGGACACTGGTCTGGGACCAAAATCCAACCGCGATGTTCGCCCAATCATCCCTGTCTCACTTCGATTTTTGAGTTTGATGGGGCGAATTTGCCTGATCGCTTGTTTTGAAGGGCGTGGCCTGGTTCAATTCGCACTTCTGCAGGATCTTTCGTCAGCTGCTTCCAGCTTCGTGACGAAGCTCAGCAATGTTGACGCTGTGCCGCCTTCGATATCGTGGCACTGTAATACTGGTAATTCTCACCTCAGTTTTGTGTTCAGACAGGAATTTGAAGAAATGGCGGTCAAAGTTTATTACGACGACGATGCGGATCTGAGTCTCCTCAAGGGCAAAACCATTGCCATCATCGGCTACGGAAGCCAGGGACATGCACAGGCACAGAATCTGCGCGACAGTGGATGCAATGTCATCGTCGGCCAGCGTCCCGGTGGTGCAAACTATGATTTGGCCGTCAGCCACGGGTTCAAACCTGTCTCCGCTGCTGAAGCGGCCGACAAGGGCGACCTGATTAACATCCTGTTGCCAGACGAACTTCAAGGCGACGTCTATCGCAACGACATCAAGCCGAAATTGAAGACCGGCAATTTGCTGATGTGTTCACACGGATTCAATATTCACTTCAACCAGGTTCAGCCGCCGGTTGGCGTTGACGCCGCACTCGTTGCACCAAAAGGCCCTGGCCATCTGGTCCGCAGCGAATACGAAAAAGGTGGTGGTGTTCCAAGTTTGATCGCGTTGAGCGAAGGGGCTTCAGAGACCTCACGTCAGTTGGCTCTGGCCTATGCCAAAGGTATCGGCGGAACTCGAGGCGGCGTGATCGAAACAACGTTCGCAGAAGAAACTGAAACTGACTTGTTCGGAGAGCAGGTTGTTCTGTGCGGCGGCGTCAGCGCTCTGGTAAAGGCAGGATTCGAAACTCTTGTTGAAGCCGGCTACCAGCCAGAAATGGCATACTTTGAATGTATGCATGAACTGAAGCTGATCGTGGACCTGTTTTACCAGGGCGGCTTGAACTACATGCGTTACAGCGTGTCGAACACAGCTGAGTTTGGCGATTACACTCGCGGCAACCGTATCGTGACGGAACAGACCAAAGCTGAAATGAAAAAGATCCTTGGCGAAATCCAAAGTGGTCAGTTTGCCCGAGATTGGTTGCTGGAGAACCGCGCTGGTCAGGCTTCGTTCCTCGCGACACGTCGTCGTGAACGTGGCCATCTGATTGAAACTGTTGGCAAGCAGCTGCGAAAAATGATGAGCTGGATTTCTTCGAAAGAAGTCTAAACCCAGTCTGCAGATGGACCGCCTGCCTTGGCCGTCCATCAAAGTACAGAAGTTTGGGACGGCCTGAAAAGGCCGTCCCTTTTTTTTCGCTAATCAATTACCACACCAGTCACATCTGGCGGTGCCGGGAACTGTGGATTCATTTTCTTCAGCGTTTCCACAATTACGCTGGCCACGACCAGGTCTCGATACCAGTTCTGATCCGCAGGCACAACGTACCACGGACAATCATTGGTGGAACAACTCTCCAGCATGCCCTCAAACGCCTTCTGATAGTCATCCCAGAATTTGCGTTTTTCAAGATCCGCCGCATCAAATTTCCAGCGCTTCGCGGGATCGTCAATTCGCTCCTGAAACCGCTGCTTCTGTTCGTTCTTTGAAATATGCAGGAAGAATTTAATGATACGAGTGCCGGATGCCGTCAGCATTTTTTCGAAATCGTTGATCATCTCGTACCGAGGTCGCCAGATACTTTCCGGCACGATGTCATGAACACGCACAACAAGCACATCTTCATAGTGCGAACGATTGAAGACACCAATCATCCCGCTCGCAGGAACAGCTTTGTGAACTCGCCACAAAAAGTCATGTGCAAGTTCCTCTTCGGATGGACGCTTAAACGACGTGACTTCGACGCCCTGCGGATTCGCGCCTTCGAAGACTGAGCGTGTTGTGCCATCCTTGCCACCTGCGTCCATGGCTTGAAAAACAACCAGCAGCTTCTGCTTACCTTCGGCATAAAGTCTTGCCTGAAGCTCGCTCAGTTCAGCTCTGGCGACATTGAAGAGTTCCGCGACCGTATCGCGATTCTTTTCAAACTTCTTTCCGTCAGTTTCTGTTGTGCTCAGATTGACTTTGTCGTTCGTCTTGATGCAATGCTTGCTGAAGTCAGGCATGGAGCGAGGGACTTTTTGCTAAAGGAGTCGGATAACTGTCTGAACGCGTGGGATTTTGAGACCGGATTGTTCGGTGCGCCGGACAGACTTGCCATATCAACGCACACCATTGCATTTGATTTTCACGGGCCAGGCAGCAATTCAAGGCTGCCAAGTTGGACTATGGTAACACGACAGATTTTGAATCTGAAACGACATCGTTAACAACTCAGAATTGCTGCCGGAAAACCTGACCTCTTGCAGGCTCTTGTCTTTGGAGCTCAGTTGAAGTTCGGGCTGCGGCTGTTACGAAGTAAAAGTTTTTCCTTGGATTTCTCAAAAACGTTGCTTGAGACGTTACACTGGTGCCCGGTGCTGGCATGCGATGTCTGTCGAGGTGCATTCTGCCAGAAATCCCTTCCAGAATGAATTCCGGGGAATCCCACTACGACAATCATTCCAGTCCATGATGTCTACTTCGCGTTTTAGTTCCCTTTCCGATGTCATCACGGAATCGCACACAATGTCAGCTTCAGCATCTTCCTCGGCGCTCCGGACGCGAGACGCTGCGCGATCGATGTGGATGCTCATTGTCTGCATTGTCCTGCCTCGCGTCACTTCGAACATCACAGTGGCTCAGGAACTGATTTCCTCCAGGCAGTTGCTCACCCAGCATTGCGAGAAATGTCATTCGGGAGCGAAAACAGAAGGCGGTTTCACTGTCGCGAGTCTGGCGGATGATTTCACCGATAAGCAGAACCGCGAAATGTGGTTGAGTGTTTTGGAGCAACTCAAAGAAGGCACCATGCCGCCCAGGGGTGAGCCGCGTCCTCTAGTGAAAGACGTGGAAAGCGTCATGGACTGGATCAGCACACAAACCGCAAAAGCAGAAATCGCCCGCCGGCAAACGGAGGGTCGCGTGGTGATGCGAAGGCTGAATCGAGCCGAATATGCGAACACGGTGCGTGACTTGCTTGGTGTTGAAGTGGATTTGGCTGACTTGCTGCCGTTGGACACCTCGACCAACGGTTTCGATAAC
>JANOZG010000996.1:0-6667 GCA_031429275.1 Planctomycetota bacterium | reverse complement strand
CTCTTCAGGAAGTTTTGCTGCAACAGCCTTTTGCCAGACGGCACTACCATCTCTTCGATTGATACAGATCAGATGACGTTTAAGGTCGCCTTGATTTCCCTCCGGCAGTCCTGGCACAAAGTATCCAGAGTAGCATGTGAGATAGATGTGCTCGTCGAAGACAATCGGACTTGAAGCTCCGGGGCCGGGCAGATCAATCTTCCATGCGATGTTCTTAGTACTGTTCCATTCCAGCGGAAGTCCTTTTGCCTTACTTGTTCCCTGTCCATCGAGTCCTCGAAACCGGGGCCAGTCTTTTCCTGCCGATGCGGTAACACGCTTTGTTTTTGCCTGGCCCATTGATGAATCGGAGAAACATGCCATCCAAACGTTCGTGAAGAGAAGCAAAGCCAGAAGCCGAAATACTTGCAGAGATCGAATACGGCTGCAATCATGGATTTGTAAGTAGCAAGGCATATCGGTCAATCCTTTTCTGTTGGTCGCCTTGTGCGCGGTCCACGGAGGGCTTACGCCCAGCCGCTCGCCTTTGTCAATTCAAACCGCGTTGATTACAAATGTGTACTTAGAACAATTCGCCGATCACGGCACCATGATCTAACGCAACGACCGGTCTCCCTGAGTGATCCAGGAAATGCTGCGTCGGATCGACACCCAGCACATTGAAGATCGTGTGATGAATATCGCCGGGGCGGAGAGGATGCTCTTTTGGTGATTCGCCAAGACGATCGGTCGAACCGATCAGACGACCGCCCTGAATCCCGCCTCCCGCCATGAAGCATGACATCGAATTGCCCCAATGGTCTCGGCCAGGAGTCCCTTTGCTCATAGGCGGACCACCGTTGCCACCGTCATTCATGCGTGGCGTACGACTAAATTCACCACAGAGGACAACGAGGACGCGATCCAGAATCCCGCGATCAGACAAGTCTGTGATGAGTGCATAAACCAGCTGATCGATTTTCGGCAGATAGTTGTCGTAGCCGGACTTCAAGTCCCAGTGATGATCCCAGCCACCGAAGTGACATGAAACAAATGTTGTTCCGGCTTCGACAAGACGCCGAGCCAACAATGTACTCTGGCCCCAGGAATGGCGACCGTAGAGTTCGCGGGTTTTTGAGTCTTCTTTTGACAGATCAAATGCGTCGCGGGTTCTGGTGCCAGTTACCATATCGAAGGCCGTGCGATCGAACTTGTCCATCGCCTCAAATGTGCCACTGGCATCGGCTTCGCGTCGTAAACTGTCGATGGAAGTCAACAGAGCCCGGCGATCATTGAGGCGATCCAGATTCAGATCCTTGGCCAGTCCGATGTTGCGAACCTGGAAATTGTCAGCGTTTGGATCGCCATCCGTTTCAAATGGATTGTGGTCCACACCCAGATAGTTACCGCCAAAGTAGCCAGGCCGCAAGCCGATACTCATGCCATATGGAACAGCAACGTGAGGAGGCATGCCGGGCTGGCGTGATCCCGTCACCTTAGTCGCGACTGAACCAAAGAACGGATATTTACCTTTAGTGTTTGCACCACTGACACCTTCACCACGCCCCGTCAGCATCCAGTGGCCGGCGGCAAAGTGATCTCCATTGTCATGGTGCAGCGATCGGACAACGGAAAACTTGTCGGCGATCTTTGCCTGCAGTGGAAAGAGTTCCGTGACTTCCATGCCGGGGACATTCGTTGGAATCGGCTTCCAGATACCGCGATACTCCGCCGGTGCTTCCGGCTTCATATCGTAAGTATCCATGTGTCCGGGACCCCCATCAAGCCACAGCAGGATGACGGATGTGTCGCGTTGCGGGGCACCTTGCTCAACCGCTTTTGCCTGTGAGGCCAGAATCTGTGGCAGGCCCAGTGTTCCCATGCCCGCCATGCCAATCTGGACGAAGTTGCGTCGAGAATGACCATCACAATATGACGACGAACAGCCTGCATTGACGCGTAGCATGTGAGTGTTCTTGAGGAAGAGGGCGGGAGAATTCGGAGGGGATGTCGATCGGCGAAAGCACGTCTTGCCACGACACGACGTGCAAAGCATACCCTATGAACGAGGCCCCAGTCAAATTTCCATTGACTTGAACCTGCGACGCTAGCCGATTTCGTGGGGACAAATCAGCAATCGCCATCAGCTCACGCGGACTTTTTCTATTTTGCCGCTTGACCAATCGACCCTGCAATTGGAATCATCGGCAAGCGGGAGGTCACATAACGCAGAAAAAATCCTTCTGAATGGAGGAAAGGATGTACCTGAATACCAAAATGACGGACTACGGACTTCGGAAATGTGAATGCTGTGCGTAACATAGTGGCGGAATGGATTTTGAAGGAATTCTGTCGCTCAAGACGATTCCGAATGCTGGTCCAGGGATATTCCGGACTCTCTGCGTTTCAATTTATTGCAGCTCTAAAATCATGCGCACAGAACCTTCAAAGAAACTGGTTGGCCACACGGTTCCGTACGATCGTCCCGCGGACTTAGAGGTGTCTAACACCATTGGCCGAGTCGCGAAATATGTGGCCTCATTCTTGCTGGCATGTTTACTCATTCCTGCGTCCGCAATGGCCGACAAAGCTGGCGATGATTTCAATCTCGGAGTTGCTCTGTATCGGAGTCAGCGTTTCGAACTGGCCGCGGATACCTTTGACCAGTTCCTGAAAGAGTTCCCAGAGCATCCTCGTGCAAATCTATCTCGGCTTTATCTCGCGCTGACCCTTGATTCGCTGGAGAAATACGCACCGGCTCGCGAACAGTTTGCGGCATTTTTGAAGGCGGACCCGGAAAGCAAGAACGCCGCTGAGGCGCGTTATCGAATAGGCGAATGCAGCTACTATCTTCGCGACTATCCTGCGGCGATTGAACAGTTGACCTCGTACCTGGAAAAGCATCCGGGGCACAGCCGCCGTGATTGGGCCAATTTGTTCCTGGGAGAATCATACGTCGCGCTGGAGCAATGGGCGAAGGGCGAAGCGATTCTGAGTCTCCTTGTGAAATCGGAAAAGACGACTGCATCAGTGCTGCCGGATGCTAAGTTAAGCCTGGGGATTGCACTGGAAGGCATGAAGCAGCTTCCGGAAGCGCTGCAGCAGTACAAATCACTCGCGGCGGAAACGAAGTCTGCACTGGCTCCCCGTGCCATGCTGCGCATCGGGGCCATACAGTTTGCGGCCGAACAATATCCGGAATGTGCAGCGACTTACGATGCTCTGCTGGCATCTTATCCGAACGGCGTGCAGGTTGCGTCCGCAAATCTTGGTGCCGGGATGGCGCGATATCGAATGAAAGAGTTTGAGCCTGCATTAAAACACTTTCGCGCGGTGCCAAAGGATTCCACATCGGCAGCTCAGGCGATTCTGATGGCGGCGACGTCGTTGCGAGAACTCGGCCGAATCGAAGAATCTCGCCTGGAGTTTGCTGAGGCTCTCAAAGCCGCAGGTGATTCGCCATTAGCAGCCGACATTCTTTTTCAGCAGGCTCAAATGGAACGCACCGGGGCAGGGCGCGAATTGGCGGCTCAATTGTTTGAAGACATTGCAGATCGCTGGCCGGACTCCGGTCGTACGGCCGAGTGCTTATTCAACGCATCTGAACTGCGTCTGGAGTTGAATAATTCGGAACGTGCAGAACGGCTATTCGGTCGGTTGAATAAAGAGTTTCCGGACGTCGCAAAGAAGCCTCGTGAACAGGTTTTGCTTGGGCGTTTATTCCTGAAGCGAGGCGATTTGGAGAAGGCTACGGACATTTTGCAGAAAACGACGGATGCCATAAAGGATCCAGCGGACAGAGATGCTGCGGTGGGAAGATATTACCTTGCAAAAGCGTTCTACGAAGGCAAAAAACACGATCAGGTCGTTCAACAGGCTTCGCTGATCAAAGAATTCCTGAAGTCTGATGAACTCGATGAGATGCGCGACGTATTGGCACTTGCAGCGATCAGCAGTCTGGAATTGAAGCAATACGACAACGTGCTGAAGTATGCGGATGAGTTCCTGCTGAGAGCGAAAGATCCAGTCAAGCGTGCCGACATTATCAGCACGCGAGCTATCGCTTTGAGTCACCTGAATCGGTTGCCGGAAGCGATCGAAGTCCTGAAGTCATTGGTTGCGACGAATGCCGCTCAGCCGCAAACATGGACGGCCGTTCTGCAGGCTGCGGAGACAGCTCTGGAACTCAATGCTCCGGAAAGCGCTGAGACGTTGTTTGCGCTCGCCGCCTCGGCTCCCGAGAATCCAAAGACGCGTGAGACAGGCGTTTCCGGGATTGCCTGGAGTCAATTCAAATCTAAGCGTTATCCGGAGGCTGAAAAATCGTTTGCGGCGTTGGTGACAGAGTTTCCAAATTCCAAAGAATCCTCGCAGGCAGTTTTCATGCAGGCTCGCTGCGTGGAAGAGCAGGGTGATGCAACGCGGACTTTGGCCGCGTATGAAAGTGTGTTCAATCAACTTTCGAAGGATGTTGCAGCCGTTCCGGCGGGAGGAGAAACAACGCCACCGATGCAGTACGCTTACGGTGCCGGGAAGCAGGTTGCTCGTTCACTGGCAAAGTTGAAACGCATTGACGACGCAGACGCTGCATGGAAGAAACTCACAACGCTGTTCCCAAATGCCCAGGATCTGGATTTACTGTTGGACGAATGGGCCTGGATGCACTTTTCAGCTCAGAATTTTGATCGATCAGACGCGATTCATCGACAGCTGCTGGAAACATTTCCAGACAGCCCATTTGCTGGCCAGGCTCGATTGTCTTTGGCCGAGAGTCTACTGGAGGCAGGCCAGTTGCAGCCGGCGTTGAAAGAAATGGAAGCAATCACTGCTGACGCTCGGTATGGCGATGTTGAAAAGGAAAGGGCATTATTTCATGTGGTCGAGATACAGATGACGCTTCGGAATTGGCTGGCAGCGATTGTGGCTACGAGAACATTCTTGTCCGATTTTGCAGCGAGTCCTCTGGCGCCGCAGGTTCGCCAGTTCGCCGGTGATGCAATGCTGCAGCAGGGGCAACCGGACGAGGCGATCAAAGAACTCACCGCGTTGCGTGAAGATATTGTCAGTGGAAAGTTTGTTAAGGAAGACTGGATCGATCGAGTCTGGATAGTGTTGGCTGAAGCGGCTTTGGCAAAACAGGATTATCCGCAGATTGACGCTTTACAGGCAGAGCTGAAGGAACGAAGTCCGGAGTCATTGTTTGTGTTTCAGCTGAATGACATTCAGGGCCGACGCTGGAAACAACAGGCTCCGCCGGACTTCGCCAAGTCGCGGCAGTATTTTCAGCTGGTGACAGGTGATGCCCAGGCTCAGGGAACTGAAACGTCGGCTCGTTGTCAATTCTTAATCGCTGAGACGTATCTGATGGAATCGAATTACGAAAGCGCAGCTAAAGAGTTTTTCAAGGTCTATTTGAACTACAAGGGATACGATGACCTGCGGGCTCAGGCATTGTTTCAGGGAGCGTCCTGTCAGGTTGCTTTGAAGAAAACGGACCTTGCTATCCGAGACTTTAAGGAACTGATCAAAGAATTCCCGAATTCCAATTTGGTCAATAAGGCGGGCGAAGAGCTAAAGAAACTGGAAGTCGCAGTACCGTAGTGCAATTGCCATTCTGCTGAATTGACCATCTCATCTACAATCACTGAACAAACATCGTGAACACTCAACCTGTCCATACTTTGAAAACCAGAGAACGGAATTCTGTGACGATTCGTATTTCCGTCATGGCGATTGTCGCCTTTGCATTGCTGCTGACCTGCCGCTCGATCGCGCAGGAGACTACAGGCAACGCGCCGATTGCTGATCCCGCGACAAATGCCGCGCCATCTGTTGATGGGGGAGATGCAACGCCTGAAAAACGGTCCGGGATTCCGACAGACCCCATCGGAATCGCCGATGCGATGGGGCGACCGTTTACAATTGCATTCGTAATTGCATCCGTGATCGGTGTCTGGTCTGTCGTGGAACGGCTGGTGATTCTGCGTCGTCGCCGCGTCATTCCGAAAGCATTTGTCGAGCGGTTCCTGATGCATCTTCGTGCGGGCCGGATGGATAAAAGCGAAGCTGTTGCAATCTGCCATCAGAATCAGAGTCCTATGGCAGATATTTTCATGCACGGTGTCCGCAAGTGGGGCCGACCGAGCGTCGAAGTTGAACAGGCTGTACTCGATGGCGGTGAGCGGCAAGTCTCACAACTCAAAAAAGGCTTACGGGTTCTAAACGGCGTTTCCACACTGAGCCCACTGATCGGGCTGCTGGGAACCGTCGTCGGCATGATTCATTCATTCAACGACATCGCAACCGCCGGTGCCATGGGGCAGACTCAGACATTGGCTAACGGGATCGCACTGGCACTTCTGACCACCGCAGTTGGTCTGATCATCGCGATCCCGGCGATGGCGGCTTATCTGTACCTCGCCGGTCGCATCGATTCGATCGTGATGGAAATGGACCGCCTCGGCCAGGAACTCGTACATCTGATCTCCGCCGAGGCGTTGCGTGAGAGAGCAGTTTCGGTTCCATCGAAACCGGATTCCGGGCTTGGGGTCGCGACCCAGGATAGTCCTCAGCCCGCACCGCGCGCTCGGAAGCCAGTGGCGGAGAAATAGCGGACAAGGAGGGCTGACGCCCAGCCGCTCGCCGTTGGTGTTCAGAACTGCGACAAAAATCGCATGTCGTTTTCATA
>JANOZG010000995.1:0-5305 GCA_031429275.1 Planctomycetota bacterium | reverse complement strand
CGCTGAGCGTCAGCAAGACGATTTTCCTGCAGCGCGCGCTGGCCATCAGACAGCAGAGATTCTACACGACTTTCAGCGATTGGTGCTTTTGCCGCGCTAGCGTCTTTCTTATCGTCATCTGATATTCTGCGTACAAACTTTGGAAGTTCTTCATCTGCGAACTTGTCTTTGTCGGCGCGTGCAAAAGGATTCCACATCTTTGAATTGCCACCATCGACCTGGCATCCAGATGTAAAGAATGAGACTGACAGAAGCAGAATAAATATCCACCGACGTCCTGACATGATCAGGTCTCCTGGCGGGGTTGTGAGAGGCTGGATTCGCCGCCTTGTCGAGAAACAGGGCAACGTCGAAGAGGAATTTTGAACGGCGGACGTTCAGACGAGATTCGGCGTTGTAGCGAAATTCCCGTTTCCATGTCGAGATGAGAATTTCTGTCATTTTTCGGCAGAAAATGCAGGTTCGGAGGCGATTTGCAGCCATCACCCCGCCGAGCGGCTGGGTTTCAGGCCTGTTGCGTGTTGTCCGTTCGACTGCCGTTTGAACTTGCGCCGATCCATTCAGACTGCGTAGCGAGTTTTTTCGAAGCACCGAACAGCTGTTTCTTTTTCACTGCAACATGGGGAGTGTTGATGTTGGACCGCTCGCCGAATCATTGCAACAAAAAAGCAGCTTCCCATTCAGGAAGCTGCTCTCAATTTAGGTGAGTTTGCGTCAATGAGGCGAATTCTAGAATCCGCCACCACCACCGCCGTTTCCACCGCCACGGTTTCCACGGATGCCGCGGAAGTTACCGTAGTCCTGTTCGCCTTCCATGGAGTTGATGCCATTGCTATATGGCTGCGACACAACAACGCGCTGGTTGGCATCCTGATTTCCAAGATCGGTCAGAACGCGAACTACGATGTCACGTCGTACCTGATCCAATTCAGGATCGGCGTTGTTCCATGACCGCTGCACAATGACTGGAAAAGGAGTCGATGGCATGCGGGCCGCGATCTCTGCGATGTGATCTCGTCCGTAAGGGCTCAACTCCGAAGAGTTGTCTACAAACTCGTTGCGGTACATGACGAAGTCGGCTGCCTCGCCATTTGTTTGTTGAGCGTGCCAGTGAGCACGCGTGACGGATCCAAGTGGCAGTACGTCCGGAACCTGCATTCTGGAAGTCGCTGATCCGGCACGCCATGACAGAGGGTTCCACCAGCGAGAACCGCAAGTTGAACATCCCGAATCACCATATCCGGAGCTGCACGAAGAGCCACACGATGTTTCGCATGTGGAGCAGCTGGATGTTGTTGAACAACATCCGCTGGTCAACCCACAGGCTGCGAGCAGTACCAGTTTTGCTCTAAATGAAGATGGTAGAAGGTTCATAGTCGCTCTTCCTGTCCGCACCCAAGGTGCCGGGAGGGTGGAAAACTCGTTCATCGAAGATGGAGAGAACACTTAACTGACTGAATCGGGTGATTCTGCGTGCCTGGAGGTGCTGCACTACTTCTTGGTTGACTGTGTCCAGCCTGCAGGTTTGATCTGTTGTTGTGAGCTCTTTGATCCCGGCAACCGGAAGAAAGACTTTTTCGGTTCTGCGGATACATGCCCATTCTGACTTGACGGTCCCATCATCTGAGCCTGTGGAGGATAGTTTTGCGGGGCGATAGGAACCGGCGGCAGTCCGCCTTGTGGTGCCTGGTATTGTGGCGATGGCTGATATTGCTGCTGATAGCCCTGATTTGGAGTAGTCTGCGGCAATGAATAGTCTGGCTGTGGTTGCATTGGTGCAGCGTATTGAACTCCACCATTGAACGGAGATCCGCTCTGCATCGATAATCCACCACCTGAGTAAGATCCATCACCCTGCCCAACGGCTGGATTGAATTGACTGTAACCAACCGGGACTCCGTGGAGATTGCCACTTCCAACAGTGCCCACCTGATAGACGTTGTTATTTGGTGTGCCTTCGGATCGGCCCAAATGCCAGAGATCGTCGTCGTTTGGATGTGTATGGTTGAAGCCAGGCAATGGAGGAACTTCATCAGGTTCCATTGGGCGGACAATTTCTGGTGATACTAGTACCAGTAATTCTGTTTCGACTTCAGAAGCGTTCTTCGACTGGAACAATCGTGGACCAATGTATGGAATGTCGCCCAGGAGCGGAATGCGGCTGATGTTGACGAGTTCCTGGCGTGAGAGCAATCCACCAATCGCGAACGTCTGACCTTCGCGAAGTTCTACAGTCGTTTGAACTCGCTTGACGTTGGTGCCAGGAATACCGTTCACAGAGTTGCCGCTGCTAATTTCGCTGAATTCGGGCACGACCTGAAGCCGAATCAGATCACGGTCCATTACTGTTGGAGTAACAACCAGACTCGTACCGAACCCTCGGAAAGAAGTCGCCTGACCACCGCCCAAACCGATAATAGTCGGGACGGCAAACTCACCGCCAGCCAGAATACTGGATGATGTTCCGCTAATGCATGTCACTGTAGGTTCGGCCAGCAACTTCACCGTAGCCTTCGATTGCAACCAGCGAACGAGCACTGCAATTTCGCCGTTTTCAAAGATACCACTGAGTGTCGCACCAGCACCGGCACCAAGGTTAGCGCCTACTCCATGCCGCGAATTATTGAATCCGACTTGCCAGTCAAGACCGAAGTTTCGCATTTGTGAGCGATTGATCTCTGCCACGATGACTCGCATCATCACGTTGTATTCGCCCGGGATTGAAAGTTCGTTGATCACGATATCGCGGAAGCCTGCATTTTGACCGCCACCACCACCAAAGCCACCGTTCTGAGCATTGGCATTCAAACCGTTGCCATTGTTATTGTTATTGTTATTGTTATTGGTGTTATTACGACCCTGAGTCCGGATTACCTCGGCGCGGACAATTTGCAGAATATTCTGAGCTTCTTCACCGTCGTAGGCCTGACCTCGAACCAGAACCTGAGTGCCAATAGGAATGATGGCGACCTGTGAATTCGGAAAGAGAGTCTTTAGGCGACGTTCCATGCGACCGAAGTCGATTGTTCGCTGGTCTTCCAGGCTTTGGTTATTAACGACAGCGACCTTGTAGATCGAAGGCATTTCTTCGTCTTGGAACCAGAATGTGAGGTCAGTCTCGCCCATCTCCATACCCACAACGCTGACTTCCGTCGGCGAATATTGCACGTAGTTGGCGATTGTGGAGTCTGTCACTGCGATGCGACGAATATTGCGATTTGTCATCACCAGCTGGCTGTGGCTTTGTTCCAGTTCCAGGAAATATTGCGGCTTAAGAAGCCGATCCACGTTCGGACTGTGAACAGCGTCTACCCGACCTGAGATTGATGGGTCAGTTAAAGCTGGAGCGTCCAACTGTAGCCGCTGCATCTGGACTGGGCGAATTTGCCCATGATTGGCAAGGGGGTGTTGTAGGCTCTGCTGGGCAAACAAAGACCCCTGGCCAAGTGCTGACAGGGCAACCGCTCCTGACAACATTTGCCGAAGAGTCTTTTCGCGAAAGTGGCGGCACCAGGTTTTAAGAACCCCCCCCAGACCGGCGTTATCGGCTGACATTCGACGTGCTCCTTCCATGTCACATCATTAACAAAGAATTCAAACGAAATTCTTTGTTACCAGTCTTTCGTTAATTGCACCTTTCCCAAGTAATCCTTACTGAGAAAAGTCTAACGGCTGCTATCGGGCAACTGCAAAGACGGCGCTGCTTAATCTGTATCGTCTTTGATCCTCAGTTGAGTCTTAGCAGATTTCTGTTGGTCAAGTAGTTTTCGACTGCGCGTGTAGGTGAGTTTGATTGGGTAAACTTAATCGTCTGATCGTGAGATTTTCTGTTGGAGCATCAAAAAAGCGGCAGTCCGAAAACAGACATGCCGCCTAAATGTATTTCCGCACCGGATGTTGACGTCGATTTTCGCTACCAAACGATGTTAATGTTATTGTCAGCGATGCCTGGATGTGCCCACGGACGACGATAGCTATGGAAAGGCAGGCGATTGTGAGTTCCTCCTCCGTCCATGTTGGGCAGGCTTTCAAAGCCACTCTGGAAGCCTCTGGGATCGACACGACCATGGCGTCCTCCACCAAAGTTTGCCCCGTAAACTCCAGTTGATCCATACAAATTACCTATCTGCGCAAGTCCCCCGCCAAAGCCACAGCAGGCAGTGGCGGCTGAGGCACAGTCGCAGCCAGAATCAATTCCGGGGTCGCTGTATAGACCCGAAGCATATTGAGATTCGACAGGAGCGTAATGCGCCGGGCCGTGCGAGCAGCCGCAGCCGAGCAGGCCGGCATGTACGCTCGTGGCAAAAAGCGCAAATGTGAAAGCCACGATCGCGGTTAGCAGTGAAGTGAGTCGGGCCATGTGAATCTTCTTTCTGAATTGAGCAAATTAGACTGTCGCTTGAGATTAAACGTGGTTCATGACAGCGGGGACCACGCTGGAATGATCTACACGCAAAATGGCGGCGTGACCAGAAGATTCGGGTATTGAAAGGATGGAAGGTAAAATATGACGGTCGGTACGTTCGAAATGTGCATAAGACGTTGAGTTGGAGGAACCTGTCGTTTCTAAAGATTTCATCAAGTGCTGAAGATTCGGGCCAGCCGATGTACCGTAAGGATTGGATGCGCTGGTCTGTGGTTTCGCGAAGGCGAGACGTTCTCAGACACCATGTTAAGTCTTGGGCCGTGGAGGGAGTCTATGCGTCGGACATCTTTGTTTGCTTTTGTTGTCGCCGCAATGTTGACGGCTTCCGTACAGGCACAGGTTGGGTCCCCGGGGATCGAATACGGGAATACGCTTAGCGCCGGTGACGGCGTCCAGTTGTATCCATACGATCAACAGGATCCTTGGCTACACGGCCATTTTCAGCGAGTGCCGTCTTATGGCGGATTCGCGAGCTTCAGGCCGTACAACTATCGCCATGTGTTCGCTCAAACACAACTTGCCCAGCAGTGGGGGCACGCTCATGGCATGCCGTACTCGCAGCAGTTCTGGAATCGCTATCGCCCAAGTTACCTGGAAGGTAATCTGCATTCGACCTATCAGCCGATGATGCAGAATCCTCAGACTCAAGGCTATCCATCTCCACCTTACCCAGCTCAGGCCTATCCTCAGCAGCAGTATTCTAATCAGGTCTATCAGGGCCAGGGCACTCCCGCTCCGACCTATCTGAATCAACCTGCCGCAAACAATGCGTATCCTGTGAGTGCTGTGCGTCCAATCGGATACCAGACTCAGAGTGTTTTCGAACAAACTGGCACTCCCAACGTGGCTCCGCGAAACGTTGTTCCAACCGAACAACCA
>JANOZG010000994.1:0-2941 GCA_031429275.1 Planctomycetota bacterium | reverse complement strand
TTGTTTGGTCCCTCCCTGGGAAATTGCCTCGGCTCACGCCACTGCTCGTATTATTCGCAGCTTCCCACCTACTTTTCAGATGCACACACTGTCAGCAGTGGATTGCGGGTTGGCCGAGGTTAGCCAGAAACCCCAGGGCTTCCTTCGCTTTGCTCGGTCCAGCCCCGGCCACCCAACACCAGATTCTGATTGTGACAACGCACCAGGTTAAGGAATTTTAAGTTCAGCCACGGCGCGGACTTCTTCCATCGTCACTCGGTCGTTACCGTCGCTGTCAAAGCGATTAAAGGAGCCACGAAACGCGATTGGAGCCTCCTTGCGGGCGACCACACCGTCCACATTTGAATCCATCTGAGCAAAGAAGTCATCGACGAATTTCTGTATCTTTGCAGCGCGATGTAACGTATTGTTTTCCGCTGTTGACGTATTGGCGACGGCGGGTCGTTCTTCGGTCGGCCCGGGATTCAGCGGTTCAGCGACTTCCAGGTACATCACAGCCATTTCTTCCCACGTCTGATCTCCCCAACTTACCCATTGAGATGGATCGGGATTGAATGGATTGCCGGCAGAATTGTCGAAAGTGACTTTGAATCGCATATTGCTGATCGTGTCTGTTGGAAATTGATCTGAAAACACATAGGAATGTTGCCAGTTGAAGTCATAGTCTGGCACTCGCAGCAGCGTTTCCGGCTGTCCATGATGGTCGGCAGTGAGTTCAAATGACTTGCCACGCACATGCACGTGTGGAGCCACGCGGAGAACTCGACCGCCTTTCGGTAACCAGCGTACCTTTCCACTGACTTCATGACTTGCAGTATGCGGAGGGATTTCAAACTCCTGATCGATACCAACGAGTGTGATGACCTGATCGGTCACATTTTCAGGCTGTGTGAACACCATGCCGACTTTCGTAGTATCTTCCTGCACGGTTCCATTGGCCGTGTAGTGCATTTGAAAGACAAGATGCGATCCCGCTGGAATCTTACGGGCGTGACCGGGCGGCACTGAAACGAGTCGTTGACCGGGAACATACGCCGTCAGCCATCCTATTCCGCGAAACTCTGATCCATCCGGCGGGCGAATGAACAGAATTGCATGGTGCACAACAGAACGATTTCCAGGAATGATCTGAGCCGCCGTGACCCATTTATCTTCTGTCAGTTTTGGATCAACAACGAAATATTGGCACTCAATCGTGCCTTCCGCCGGGATCGAAAACGAACGATTTCGCATGTTCACGATAAGGTCTGGCTCGCGGCCGAATTGCCATCCTTGCGGATATTCAACGGTCTCCGGCAAATCAGCCAAATCGCCTTTTGGTTTTCCAGCGGCAATCCAATCTCGGAACATCTGTTGATCCGGCTCAGGCATCTGTCGAGCACAAAAACTTCGGGCGTGCGTGTCGCTCCAAGCTGGTCAGCCAAAACATTTCCTTCATCTCGCACAAGTGGAAAGGAAAGTGGTTGGCGTTCAAGAAACTTCCGAATGTCTTCAACCTCGTCATGACAGTTGCTGTTGACGCCAATGAACCGCACACTACGATCCTGGAACTCATCCGCCATTTTCGAAAGCCGCATGCCATACAGCTGCACGAGCGGACATTATGTCCCAAGGAAACAAACAACTGTTACACCGGGAACCAGATGGCTCAATGTTGACACTTTCACCATCCAACGTTTTTAGTCGAAACACTTTCGACGCTTCAGTGATTGTGGAAGATTTCGTGTCCTCCGCCAGACACATCATGTTCACCAGCAGCAAAGTAGCGTCTGATAATACTGTTTTGACACTCATCTTTGGGCTTAAAAAATGAAGACTTTAATCCGTTGAATTCGACCACATGAACCTTGTGCGGTCTATTAAGGCCTGCTGTTATCGTAGCCAGTTCTATGGTTCTGGCAAAAAAACAAACAGTGACTCACTTTCTTTCGGGCATTCCAGCGATCTGGTGAATTGGTCACTTGCTGAGTTGCAGAGTCTGGAAGATCCTCAAACAACCCGATGCAATTTGACACATTGTCGTTCATGCGGCACTGGCGACGGCTGACCTTTGATCCTTGATCTCCGACGCGGAGTCCGAGTTCGAATTAAGGCACTGTTCGCAATGGTGCACAACTCTGCGGTCGTATTCTTCCGTGCAGATTCTGCGAGACATGTTGTGCTTGGCACCAGGAGCAATCCAAAGTTGACAGCCTGAACCTACAATGTGCTGCAGGCTTTGTGCAATTCCCGGAGTAACGTACGAATCGCGGCCGCCAGAAATCAGCAGCACAGAGCGACTGTCGAGTGAAACTCGCTCGCGTTCAAGATGAACGTACCGGCATTTGCGTCGTCGTTCGCTGAGTGTCAACGCGTTTCTTAATGTCAGATCCACGTGCCACGTCGGCAGAAGTCGATAAATCCACTGCGGAATGACGTAAGTGACGAATCGGTCTACGAAAAACCTGGTCATCGACATTGTGCCAAATGCACTGTCGGCAACAACGCCTGTAATTGAAGAGTAGCGACACGCTGCAATCAAAGCCGCAACTCCACCCCGACTGACTCCGTATGCCAGCAGCGGCAGGGTTTTTAGTCCCGATTGTGTCTGAATGAAGTGCATGATGGCATCAACATCCATCATTTCGAATTCGGTAATCCAGTGGATTGGGGAATATCCCGATTGCGAAGCACTTTCGCCCTGACATCGAAAATCGACCGACAACACCATGTATCCCTGGTCAATCAATGCCGCACAATACCGTCTTGCCATCCAATGGTTGCCGCGAAGTTCCGGCAGAAAAAGGATCAGTCCTTTTGCGGGATGCAGATGCCCGTTGATAAGACTACCTCTCAGATTCACGCCGTCGGCCGTGACAATTGAAATCGTCTCAGCTGTAGCATCGGGATTGTCCGTAACGACGTTGAACGGTGGCACGTTCTCGAAGATGTCGCAAATTCG
>JANOZG010000993.1:0-8085 GCA_031429275.1 Planctomycetota bacterium | reverse complement strand
GGCGGGCTGAGGGGCGAGGGAGCGAATCGCAAAGCGGGGGGCGATTGCGATGGACTCCTGTGTTCCTCTGCTGACCTGAAGAGGAAAGTGAGTGGGCAGTTAGCGAGCTGGCGGGAGAAAGGGTACTGGAAAATGATTACTCGGCATACGGAACTGGATGTCTACAAAAAGGCATTTGACGCTGCGATGCGAGTTTTTGAATTGTCCAGAACCTTTCCGAAGGGAGAAACGTATTCGTTGACGGACCAAATCAGACGCGCGTCGCGCTCAGTCTGTGCGAACATGGCTGAAGCGTGGCGGAAACGAAGGTACGAAGCACACTTCATCAGCAAGTTAAGTGATTGTGAAAGTGAAGCCGCTGAGGTTCAAGTCTGGCTTCAGTTTTCTGTTGAGTGTGGTTACATGCAAGCTGACACCGCGCGTGTACTGTACTTGGAATATGATGCAGTCATCGCGATGCTCGTCAGCATGATTCGAAATCCCGGACCGTGGATACTGTCCGCCTGATCCTCATCCCCTCTACCCCCATGCCCGATCGCTCCTCCGCGGAAATTCAAAAATGCTGAGCAAAGAAACTCTCGAACGCTATCGCAGAATGACGCCCGGTCCGCGGCTTGCGTTGTCATTGCATGCCATCTATGAAAACGAAGAGGCATTGCTTTACGGCAAGAAAGAGGTTGTGGATCGGCGATTTGAGCTATTGGAGCGTGAGAACCGCTTGCATAACGAAAACCTTACTCCGCGGCTTCGCGAGGACTGCGAAAGAATGACGGCAAAGCTTCGAAAAGCTGTTCAGGAATTTGTGAGACTGTTTGGGTCGCATGAAATCCCGAACGCGCTCCTCGCAAGACTCGCCGCTCGTGCTCATGGGATTCCTCGCCCCACTTGGGGTGTTGACTTCACGGTTGCAGTAGAACGTTCCCGTCTTGCTTTGCTGTTACTCTAGAATCTCTGGAACCATGCTTCTAATTCGTCTGAATCTTGCAATCAGCAAATCGTTGTGGGACAAGCTGAATGACCCACACCGATCGTGGTTTCATGCCTACGTGATTGCAGTCAGGCTTGTGTTGATCATGGTGATTGGCCTGCAGCTCGTTTCGATGAAAAAGAAGATTTGGTGTGAAGTAGAGTCGTCTCAGTTAGGCCTTTATTGTGCTACGTCTTGCTCTCATGCAACCTTTCTCACGATGACACTGCCACATCCGACGTTTAGAAACTTTGTTGATTTGACATTGACGGATTACAGATCTTCAGCACAGTTCAGCGGTGCGTCGCTGGAAAGCCACATTGATGCCCAATGCGTCGAGTGGAGGGCGCCGGGGTTTCGTCTGTATTTCAACAAAGCAGGCGATCCATTTCGGAGCTTTTCTTTATTGGTCTCTCATTGGGTAACCATAGTCATCGCGTTCTTGTTGTTGCTTTCAGAAATCGCGGTTCGCTTTTCACGCCGAAGTCGTCTTCGAGAATCTGAGGGATTTTCTCGAGCAACTAACGTGGGTTGAACATCAGTCTTCAGAGTCTTGTGGTGATCTGAGGCATCTTTGCAATAGTACTGTTGACCATTGGAAGCTGTGTCTTTCGGAACATTTTCATGAATAACTTCAACCACATCGAAATCGTAAGCGACGACATGGTGGAGATTCTTCGTAGGAAGACGCCACAGGAACGTTTGCGAATGGTCCATGACATGTGGAACACGGCGAGAAAGCGAATTTACCACTCACTGCGAGGCCAACATCCGGATTGGGGGCACGAACAGGTAATGGGCGAAGCGTCAAAACGGATGCTTGGCAAGGACTTCGCCAGATGAGTCAGGACTTCATTAATGATCAGGCCGACCTTCTTGAGTTTGTCGCTGACAGTCTCAATACCGCCCAAATGAGATACTTCGTGACAGGATCTCAGGCGTCTGCTATTTACGGAGAACCCCGCTTTACTCAGGACATAGACATCGTATTGGAACTCATCACTGAACAGATCCCTTCGTTTCTTCAACTCTTCGCGTCGGAGGATTTTTACCTTAGTGAAGCGGCCGTTCGAAATGCCGTAACACGTCGAGGCATGTTCAATCTGATTCAGCCATCTTCAGGAAGCAAAGTGGATTTTGTGGTCGCTAAGAATTCCAACTTTGACCGAACCAGAATGACTCGAACTCGGTTATTCTTAATCAGTGAGAAGTCCAAAGCCAGATTCGCGTCTCCTGAAGACGTGATCCTCAAAAAAATGCAGTGGTTTACAAAGGACAATTCCGACCGTCACATCCGTGACATTCTCGGAGTTTTGCAGGTGCAGCAGACTCAGATTGACGTTTCTTACGTCGAAACCTGGCTGGACGAGCTTGGTGTCAGAGACGTGTGGACTGCCATTCTGGAAAGACAGGGTCGCCCAAACCCGACCTATGAATAGAACTTAGAAAACGAATTAGAACGCCGCTCCAAAATAATCAGCCAACGACATTTTTCAAAACCCACGGTGCACTATGAAGAACCAAATCTCCCCAGCTCCTCCGCTCCTCCGCACCCTCGCTCTGCTGCTCATGCTCACAGCCACCAGCACCGCAACCGCTGCCGACCTGAAACTGCTCTTCATGGGCGATAATGGTCATCATCGGCCGTCGGAGCGGTTTCATGAGCTGGCTCCGGTCATGGAAGCTCGTGGCATAGAGTTAAAGTATACGGACCGCATGGAAGATCTGACCGCGGAAACTCTGGCGGGCTTCGACGGGCTGGTTCTGTTTGCCAACATCGACAAGATCGAAGACGCACAGGCCAAGGCGGTTCTGGATTACGTTGCCCGTGGCAAGGGGTTTATTCCTCTGCATTGTGCGACGTTCTGCTGGCGAAACAACCCCGAGATCGTGAAGCTGATGGGCGGGCAGTTTCAGCGACATGGTGGCCAGGTGTTTGGCGTCGTCAATGCTGAGCCGACTCATCCGATCATGAAAGACTTCGGCGGCTTTACGAGTTGGGATGAAACCTACATCCATACTCTTCACAACGAAGAGAATCGAACCGTCCTGGAATACCGAGTCGAAGGCGATCAAGCGCCGGGCAACACGAAAGAACCCTGGACGTGGGTTCGCACGCATGGCAAGGGCCGAGTTTTCTACACGGCGTGGGGACATGATTCACGCACATGGACAAACCCCGGCTTTCCAAATCTTGTTGAACGTGGAATTCGCTGGGCTTGTGGAAAAGATGTCTCTGTTGTCCCAGCGTTTCATGATGCGGAATCGTTCACTCCGCCGAAGATGACGGAATTGACGAAGGACGTAAAGCCATTCGAATTCGTCGATGTCGGCCCCAAGATTCCCAACTATACGCCCGGCAATCGCTGGGGAGTTCAGGGCGACCCCAAGACAACAATGCAGGTCCCGTTGAGCGTTGAAGAGTCAATGAAGCACTACTCAATGCCCGAAGGAATGGCTCTGCGACTGTATGCAGACGAACGCAACTTCCTGGCCAAGCCGATCGCCATGAACTGGGATGAAAGAGGCCGACTGTGGATCTGCGAAACGCTCGACTACCCCAACGAACTCGGCCAAAACCGCGACCGCATTCGCATCTGTGAAGACACTGATGGTGACCATGTTGCGGACAAGTTCACAATCTTTGCGGAGGGCCTTTCCGTCCCAACCGCCATCATGATTTATCGGGGCGGTGCAGTCGTTCACAATGCAACGGAAACGATCTACCTGAAAGATACCGATGGCGACAACAAAGCTGACCAGACGACCGTTCTGATGACGGGCTTCAACGCCGGGGATACTCATGGAGGTATCAGCAACTTCCGCTACGGTCTGGACAACTGGATCTGGGCGATGCAGGGCTACAACGACAGTACGCCGGAGTTCGATGGCAAGAAAGCGGACTCGTTCCGCCAAGGCTTCTGGCGATTCAAGCTGTCAAACTCGGATCCTCCCAAAGTCACGGATGTCGAATTCATTCGATCCACAAATAACAACACATGGGGACTCGGTCTGAGCGAAGATGGTCTGATCTTTGGATCAACTGCCAATCATAACCCAAGCACATTCGTGCCGATTCCGAATCGCTACTACGAGAAGGTTCGCGGCTGGGCGGCTCCGGATATTGGCACCATTGCGGACTCATGGAAGTTTAATTCGATCACGGAAAACATTCGCCAGGTGGACCAGTTCGGCGGCTACACAGCCGGGGCTGGGCATGCGTTGTACACAGCTCGCACGTTTCCGATGCAGTGGTGGAATAAGACAGCCTTCGTCTGCGAACCGACCGGTCACTTGATCGGCACCTTCCTGTTGCGTCGAGATGGAGCGACCTACAAGTCGACCAGCCCGACGAATCTGCTGGCCAGCAACGACGAATGGGCCTCTCCGATCATGGCGGAAGTCGGTCCGGACGGAGCGGTCTGGGTGATCGACTGGTACAACTTTATCATTCAGCACAATCCGACACCCAATGGCTTTAAGAATGGCAAAGGCAACGCTTACGAAAGCGATCTGCGTGACAAAAAGCACGGTCGCATCTACCGAGTTCTCCCCTCAGCCGAAGGCAAGGATGTGATGCATCCCTGGAAGAGTCTCGCCGATGCCTCTGTCACAGAGTTAGTTGCTACGCTGAAGCATCCGTCGATGAACTGGCGTTTACAGGCTCAGCGGTTGCTGGTGGAACGCATCAGCGCTGACACTCGAGAGAACGTTTTGTCGCCGGTACTGGAATTGATTCGTGATCAGTCTGTCGATGAAATCGGGCTGAACGTCGGCGCGATGCATGGCCTGCAGACTCTTGGGGGCACTGCCTACCGGAATCTGAATCCAGAGTACAAGTCAGCTAGTTTCGTCAAACCTGTCATCGAGACGGCTCTCGTTCATCTGTCACCGGGCGTTCGCCGGAATGCAATTGCTGTGTTGCCTCATGACGAATTCGGTCTCGCAGCATTGCTCAAAGCGTCTGCCCTGTTCTCCGACTCAGACGCACAAGTCCGTCTGCAGGCGTTCGTCACGCTGTCCGATATGCCAGCGTCTGACGATGCGGCATCGGTCATCTTTGCCGCAGCAGCCATGGCGCCGAGCGATCCGGTCATTGTCGATGCATTGACGATTGCCGCGTCGGTCCACTGTACAAAGGGACTGAGCAAGTTCTCGGCCGTCGCCGGCAAGGAGACTTCGGCCTCATCATTGCAGATCGCCGGTCGTATTTCAGAACACCTCGGCCGAACTCGTCCTGACGCCGCAGCCCTTGAAGCCATGCTGATGGATCTGGCCAGCGCGGAGCCGAAAGTGATTGATGCAGCTTTGCAGGGATTGGTCGAAGGTCTGCCAGCGAAGTTCGACGTTGAGACGACAGAAGGCATGGATAAGGCCTTCGCAAAACTATTGGAAGCGACCTCCGGTTCGGCTCGCAGCAAAGTTGTGCGAGTCGCCGGTGTCTGCGGTTCAAAAGCGCTGGAGTCATATTCCAAAGAGATCGTGGACTCCCTTTTAAAGGTCGTCGCTGACAATGAAGCCGACTCGGCAGAGCGAGTGAACGCAGCCAAAGAAGCGGTTAGCTTCCAGTCAACGAATGCCGATGTCCTGGCGACAGTCCTTGAAGTCATCAACCTGCAAACGGTTCCCGATGTGGGCGTGGGCCTGATCGAAGCCGCGGGCCAGAGCATGCTCGAAAACGCGGGCGAACTGATCATCGAACGAGCTGATCAGATGACGCCTCAAATGAAGTCAGCAGCGATGCGTGTTCTCCTGTCACGCCCAGCGACCACGTCGGCGTTGTTGGCGGCAATTGAATCGGGCAAACTGGAAATCGGCGACTTGTCGCTCGATCAAAAACAGGCTCTGCGAGCGCACCCGGACAAAGACATCCGTGCTATTGCTGAAAAGCTGATGGCGGCCGGTGGAGGCCTGCCGGATGCCGACCGCGATAAAGTTCTAAAGTCTTTGCTTTCGATCTGCGAAGAGAAGGGTGATGGCAAAGCTGGCAAGGCGATGTTCATCAAGCACTGCTCGAAGTGTCACTTGCATGGTACCGAAGGCAAGGCCATCGGGCCAAACCTGACCGGCATGGCCGTTCATCCAAAGCACGAGCTGCTGACTCATATCATCGACCCCAGCCGCAGCGTTGAAGGTAACTTTCGTATTTACACTGTCGTCAAGACAGACGGAATTGTGCTCAACGGCATGATGTCCGGCGAATCTCGTACGGCGATAACGCTGATCGATACGGAAGGCAAAGAGAACCAGATCGCTCGAGAAGACATCGAAGAACTGGTTCGATCCCGCAAGTCGGTGATGCCGGAAGGTTTCGAGAAGCAGATGACGAACGAAGAACTGTCAAACCTGCTGACGTTCCTCACAGACAAAGGCAAGTTCATCCCCGTTTCACTGGATCGTTACGCGACTGCCATCAGCACTAAAGGCCTTTTCAGCGATGGCGATAACGGTCCGGATCGATTGGTCTTCAGCGACTGGACTCCAAAGATTTTCAAGGATGTTCCGTTCATCCTGACGGATCCACGAGGCCAAACGGCTCGCAACATCATTTTGCTGTACGGACCAAACTCACCGCTGCCAGCCTCCATGCCGAAAACGGTGACGTTACCATGCAACAGCGAAGCGAAGGCGATCCACATCCTGGGCGGCGTCGGCGGCTGGAATTTTCCATACGACGATGCAAAGACTGTCTCAATGATCGTCCGTCTTCATTACAAGGGCGGCGAGACTGAAGACATGGAATTGATCAATGGTGTTCACATCGCAGACTACATTCGTAAAGTGGACGTGCCGAAATCGGAGTTCGCTTACATGCTCGGTGGCCAACAGGTTCGACGAATCATCGTGACCCCAAAGAAGACCGATGTAGTGATCGAAACCATCGAACTCGTCAAAGGCCCGGACCGCTCGGCACCAATTGTCATGGCGGTGACAGTTGAGCGTCCTTAGGATCAACGCAGAATTATTTGTCGTGGTGCGCGGAGCGAACTACGACAAACTGCGACAATTATTTCCGTGCCGATCTTTAACAGTTGATCCAATTCGTCGAGGCCACGTCGGATCGTCCTGCGCGAACACCCGAGCAGTTCCGCGACATACGTGATCCCGCCCCGACAAAACTGCCGAGATTCGATCGCGGCAAACCGTCTCCGGTCTTTCTCGGACAATGTCGAACAGAAATCGCACATGTGCTGTACCACGCCAGCATCCAAACGACTGACTGTTCTCGGTGTTCGCCATCCTTGGCCTCGTATTAATTCCTCAACCCAGAATCTAATGCCCAGATTCGAGGCCAAAACCATCCTTTCACGCGACAGGAATTTTTCGGCCGGTCTTTAACGCTGGATGTGGCGACTTGCTCAGTCCTGAGCAACAAAACTGGCGCTTTCCAGTCGCCTATGCCAGTTCAATGACTACCTGGTGATTGCCCTGATCGTTCACCAAGGGCACAAAATGTTCGGATTGATCTGCTCCGTCGATTGTCATCCGTCGGATCGTACTCCCGTCGCCACCATTCTGGATCAAAATGTGATAGAGCGTCTCGCGGAATCGATAATGAATCGTGTACGACGGCCAGTTCTTCGGGGGTCGCGGATTAAATCTTAGCTTATCGACCTCCAGTTGCAGTCCCAGCAGTGATTCCGTAATCAGGCGGTACATCCAGCCAGACGATCCTGTGTACCATGTCCAGCCGCCACGGCCAAGATGCGGATTGACACCGTAAACGTCAGCCGCAACGACGTAAGGTTCCACTCGATAAGTGCTGATTCCCTGAGGCGTTGAACCATGATTCACGGGATTGATCATATTGAACAACTCCCATGCTCGCTCGGTGTTGCCAATGGCCGCAAAGGCCATGACCGTCCAGATCGCACTGTGGGTATATTGTCCGCCGTTTTCGCGAACACCTGGGACGTAACCTTTGATATAACCGGGATTCAGCTCCGAATGATCAAACGGCGGATCCAGCAGTTGAATCAACTTTGCCTCGGTCCGAACAAGTCTGCGATCTACACTCGCCATGGCCTTCAATGCTCGTTCCTGAGTGCCTGCCCCGGACAGAATTGACCAGCTTTGCGACAGGGAATCGATCTGACACTCGGCATTTTCCGCCGAAC
>JANOZG010000992.1:0-10661 GCA_031429275.1 Planctomycetota bacterium | reverse complement strand
CCGACGCTTTTCTTCTTCCCGGCGGTCACGTTCGAATCGTTCGATCAGTTTGTCGAACTGATTAATCTGCTGGTACAGCGGCACAAGCTTCTGAGTCAGATTCGTTTTGTCTTCCACCGTTTCGGATTTATCAAATGCGCGCCAGTAGACTTCGATCGCTTCATCAGTGCGAAGCTGATCAGCCAGGGCGGCGGCCAGAGCCATGATGAGATGCGGTTCATTCGGGTTGATGCGCACCGCCTTCCGCAATGCTTCCAAACCTTCATCCGACTTGCCCAGACGAAAACACATCTGAGCCAGGAATTCGTAATTGTCTGTGTTGCCCGGTGCTGACACGATGAGTTCGTTGGCAGCGGCCAGTGCCTGTTCCGAACGGCCCATCTGAGCTTCCAGACGGGCAACGTTCATCAAATGATCACCACGTGATCGTCGATCCGTCTCGGCGAGTCTTCGACTGTACTCCGCCGCCTGACCATAGTTGCCGGACGATTCAGAAATCCGCGCAGCAGCCGTCAATGTTGGCGCAGACTTCGGATCAATCGCAAGTCCCTTTTCGATCGATTCACTCGCCTCGACCCATTGACGATTGGCTTCATAATAGCGGGCCAGCAACGCCCAATCCGATGGCGTTGCGCTGGTGTTGGCATTGACCGCTTCGGCAAGTTTCTTCGTCTCGTCTTCCAAACGCTGGCTGGATTGAAACACTTCAATCCGCTGACGAACCAGCGAATCTCGATCATCGTCGCTCGCTGCCAGTTTTTCAGCAGCGTCAAGAAACGTCAATGCCTCGTCATACTTTGTCGCTCGCGCGTGGTATTCAGCTGAACGCAACTGCAACACAAATTCCTTGGGACCGAGGTTACAGGCAGCAGCGATTTCTTTCACGGCCTGATCAAGGTATCCGAAACTGTTGTAAACTTCGGCAAGCCGAGCGACATTTTCTGCGGTGCGTTGCTTCCCTTCTGCAATCGCTGACCAGGTCTTTAACGCCTCATCGGTCTTCTTTTGGATATGATAGAATTCGCCAAGATATTCACGATACTGTGGATCTCCCGGAGCCAGCGTCACAGCCTTTTCGTAAAATGCCTGAGCATTCTCATGCATATTGGCCTGACGAAAGAGATCGGCGACCTGCGCCGTCGTGATCGCATCATCCGGACGATTCGCAACGATCTGAGTCCAGATGCGAACGGCTTCCTGTTTGCGAAGTTCCACATCCTTTGTCTTGTCTTTCAGAGCCAGCTTGCCCCATTCGCGAAGAAAATCGGGATTACCCGGCGCGGCTGCGGCTAGTTGTTCGTATTGCTTGATAGCTTCGGGAATGCGCTGATCGTCGACGAGCTGATCGATAAACGACTTCCTCAAATCGGTTCTCGACGGAGCCAGTTTCAACGCCTTTTCCATCCACTGCGTGGCCTCTGGGATCCGCGCGGATTGTGCCAGAAATCTCGCCAGCCGCGCCATCCCTTCGACATCTTCAGGATGTGCCTCGAGCCACTTTTGATAGTACTTGACAAGACTGTCCTGATCGCCGGATCGCAGGAAAACATCATCAATGCGTCGGCGAACGTCCTTGTAGATCCAACTGTCAGGATCGAGCTCCGCCATGACTTTCTCGAGATCCGAGATTCCGCTGTCTTTCTGAGCTGTCTTGATTTTTAACTCGGCGACGGCGATCAAACACATTGTCTTCCGGTAGTCATCTTTCACCAGCTTTGCGAGCCGTTCATATCGAGTCAAAGCCTGAGCGTTGTCACCTTCTTCAGTAAGGATGACAGCGATTTGTTCCAGCACTCGCGGATCGTCCGGGAAGAGCGCTTCCAAACGCGTCCAGACTTTCAATGCCTCTTCCGTGCGCTGAGCCCGCTGGTGTACTCGTCCCAATTGCTGAAAGACTTCGAGCAAATCACTCCGCTGCGGTTTCCGCTCAATCGCTCGCTCAAAGGCCGCGATTGCTTCCTCATTCTGCCCAACGCGCAGTAATGATTGGGCCAAATAGAACGAGGCCAAAGCATCGGTCGGACGATTAGTCTCTGCCTGCCGAAACGCATCGACAGCATCACCATCCTGGCCACGCTGCGATTCGAAGAGACCGCGCAACATCCATGATGTGCCGTCTTTGACATTCGTCGCCGTCTTTTCTTTCAATCCGGCGATAAATGCATCCAGCGTCCCGAATTCAACATGATGTCCATAGACCCGGTCCAGCGCGGTGCCTCGCCGTGGGCTCTTCTCAAGCACCGTCAGGAACCGTTCGGCAGCTTTGATCTGCACAGCCTCGTCTTCGGACACTTCGTCTGCAGCTTGAAGGACAGCTTGCTGCAGACTGAAGATGCTGAGAAGCATCGGGATGCCGAGAAACCAACGACGCCGAGACCGCAACTCAATCATGAGGATGCTCGCAAACCAGGAGTTCGGATTTTTCAGAGGACTCCTGACAAGGCTACCAAACCCCAGCGCGGATTGCCAGAAACCCCCTCGGGCGGCGTTAGAGTCTTACTACGAATCATGCGCGCACGGTGCTTGCATCTTTCGGGAAGCGAACAACGTGAGCGGCTGATGTCAACGAGCCGGGACGCTCCTTTGGGTCAAGGGCTCTCAGCTCTTGTTGGGCCCGATCTGGCACGGTGAATTACTTCCCCGGAATTGCGTTTTCTTTGCCGGCGAGTTGATTGAACACAAATTCAAAGGCCGCAACTGTATCGTCGTAATTTGTTTCATGTCCGCCGTCAGGGCGATGAATTGAAATCGCGGGTGAGCTTTGTTTTTTGAGACTCGCGACAAGGCGAAGCGTACTGTCTGCTGGCACAAGCGTGTCTTTGCCGCCAGTGGTCACGGCGAGTGGCATGGTGAGCCTTTCAGGGAAAAATTCCGCAGAACGCTCGCGATAAACATCCAACTTGTCAGCCTTCATTCCCCCGTAGGATTCAGCAATCGCATCCAGAAAATTTAGATATTCCAGCATGTTGGCAGTGCCATTGAGCGCCACAACAGCATCAACGCTTTTGGGGTGCATCGCGGCGAACGCAAGTGCAGACGTCCCTCCCATCGAACCGCCCGAGATGATCACATTGCGAATCTTAAATCGCTGCTTGAGTTCATTCAGAATCTGCAACAGATCTGCTTCTGCAGCTGGCCCCATCCACGATGTTTTCGCTCGATAGTCCGGGGATACAAAAATCGCGTTTTGCTTGAGAGCGACATCGCGTGCGGCCTGGCATTCAGGTCGGGCAGCTGTGATGAACTGCCAGCGATCTGATCCGTGGCCGTGGAGGACGATCAGAAGATCACTGGGAGTTTTTTCGTCAAACGTTTTTGGGAGCAATATGACATATCGCTGTTCTGAATTATCGACGTGAGATTGAAAGCTCACGTCCTGCGGATCGCGAAAGTCCTGCCCATTCGCCGCTGTGTACGCGATGACGACGAATAGGCTGACGAGTACATGGCTGGATACTTGCATTGTCTCACGGCTCCGGCAAATATTGTTTCGGCCCATTCGGGCGTCAACGCAAAGTCTATGATTCTCTCTCAAAACTTCCCTTGGCGATGTTAGTTGAATGAAAACGATGACACCAGGATTCCACCGATGCAACGCCTCCCAGGAAGCTTCAACACCGTTGTTGCTCATCGATTGCCCAAAACACTTGCAAACCCGTGCGGCCAGCGTCCTCCGGACTGAAATCGGAGATCACCCACGGCTTCGCGGTGCTGTGGCTGCCGTGACGTAATCGGAAAGATGCTCTTTTCGGAATCAAATGATCTGAATGCCATTTGGCGACGTTTCTGACAGTTTCGCAAACTCAGAGTTTAGCTAAGATTTGTCGAAATCGCTGCCTTCACAGAATCAATCGACCCGTGTGGCTTCCATTCCGGCCGAACGATTTGACTCACGTTGTTATTCAGGAATCCATGTTTCCGTGAAACTGTTTCGTTATATTCGCAAAGCCTTTACGAATCACTGGAACCTGCTGGGGTTGGTCGGGGGCATCGGCTTTTCGGCCTTGTCAGGAAATCCGGAAGTTGGCCTCACGCTCGTCGCTGCCGCAGAGATTGCGTGGCTTGGCCTGGTGGGAACCCACCCTCGGTTCCAACAGTACGTGGATGTCGCTGAAAACGAGGAACAGCGTACCCAGGATGCGGCGGCCACGGACGAACGCATGCGAAAGATGTTCGCGGCACTTCCGCGCGGGTTACAGAACAGATTCACGGAACTTTTGAAGCAGTGCCACGAACTGCGGTCAATCAGTCAGGGATATCACGCGGCAAACAGTGCAACCGAAGACGGCACTGTTTCTGAATTACGATTGAATGGTCTCGACAAACTTCTGTGGCTGTATCTGAAGCTGTTGTATACCGAGTTTTCATTGAATCGCTTTTTTGAAACGACCGGTGCGGATCAGATTCAGCGTGATTTGAAACAAGTTCAGGAGAGGCTTAAGCGAGAACAGGATCGTCCATCGGGCACTCAACGTGATCGTATCGTCGCGACATTGCAGGACAATCTGCAAACTTGCGAGCAGCGTCTGGCCAATTTCTCGCAGGCCAAAGACAGTTACGAACTGGTCCGTGCCGAACAGCAGCGTCTGGAAACGCGAATCCGTTCATTGGCAGAAATGAGCATCAGCCAGGGAGATCCGGGAACCATCTCATCGCAGGTGGATACAGTGGCTGGCAGCGTCGCGCAGACAGAGAAGACTCTGGAAGACCTGAAATTTGTGACGGGACTTTCATCTTTCGACGAAACAGTGCCAGAAATAATTCCCCGGCAAAAGGTCGCACAATAGACTCTGTCGTTCAGGTTCAGCGAAATGACTAATTTCACAAATCCAACGCGGTTAATAGCGTGCGACTCGAAGCTTGTTGTCATTGACGTACAAGCACGACTGCTGCCCGTGATTCAAGACCATCAGTCTGTTGCTGCAACGATTCGCTTTCTTTTAGACACTGCCGAAATAATGCAGGTACCTGCTGTTTTGACAGAACAGTATCCAAAAGGGCTGGGACCGACCGTTGAGCTGCTTCGAAATCATGCAGCAACCTTCACCACAATTGAAAAGATACGATTCAGTGCAGCGGACGAATTGCTGAAAGACGGCGTGACGGCCAATCAGATTGTGCTCGCTGGAATCGAATCGCATATCTGTGTGCAGCAGACAGCTTTGGAGCTGCAGAGCCGCGGATTGCAGGTTCTTATTGCTGCGGATGGCATCGGGAGTCGTCATGCGGAGGATTCGTGTCGCGCCATGGACAGGATGGACCGCGCTGGAATTGTGATTTCAACGGCTGAAGCGATTGCATTCGAATGGTGCGAACGGGCCGGCACCGAGCGTTTCAAAGCACTGAGTCGACTGGTTCGCGAACGGGATGTCGCAAGGGCTGGAGACGTCAGCAGCAACACAAGCTGAGACTTGCCGCTCGCCGGAATCAAGTTTCTCTTTTCTGATCCCGTGAAATATAAAATTCGGGACAACGCCTCCGTTGCCCCCCTTGTGACGTTTGGAATATTTGTCGAATCAACTAAGCTGCCCACGCAGGACTGAGTTTCTCGTCAACGATGTCATCCTCAGTCGCACCTTTGTTCAAATCAACGCCCGGTGAAACAAGGATGAATATATGCGTCATACCGTCTGCTTGATTCTTGGCGGTGGCAAGGGAACTCGACTTTTGCCACTGACGGAATATCGATCAAAGCCTGCTGTTCCGCTTGGTGGAAAATACCGCCTGATCGACGTACCGATTTCCAATTGCATCAACAGCGACATCAGCCGCATGTACGTGTTGACGCAGTTCAATTCGGTAAGTCTTCATCGCCACATTCGTCAGACTTACAATTTCGACTTGTTCCACAACGGCTTTGTGGAAATTCTTGCGGCTCAGCAGACGCTCGATGGAGCTGACTGGTATCAGGGTACAGCTGACGCCGTTCGCAAGCAGGTACGGTTCCTGAAAGAATACGGTATCAAGCACGTGTTGATTCTTTCTGGAGATCAGCTCTACCGCATGAATTTCAATGAAATGCTGGCGACGCATATTAATGCCAATGCCGATGTGACAATCTCGACAGTTCCAGTTCATGCGGATGCCGCTCGAAGTTTTGGCATTATGCAGTTGAATGAAACGGGTAAGGTTGTGGACTTTGTTGAAAAGCCAAAGGACGATGCATCGCTTGCCAAGGTTCGTACTCCTGCCGAGTGGATTGACAGCAAGGGAATTGAGGCAAACGGTCGCGAGTATCTTGCAAGTATGGGGATTTATTTGTGGAATCGCGATTTGCTTGTGGATCTGTTGGAATCAACGGATCACGATGATTTCGGACACCATATTTTCCCAATGGCGATTAAACATCACCATGTGCAAACCCATCTGTTTGATGGGTATTGGGAAGACATCGGTACGATCAAAGCATTCTACGACTGCAATCTGGCTCTGACGGATGCCAATCCTCCGTTTTTGTTTGCAGATCGTCGGGCTCCGATCTTTACGCGTCCTCGATTTCTGCCGTCAACCCGCATGGCATCATGTACTGTCCGAGACAGCCTGATTGCGGATGGCTGCTTTATCGGGACGGGGACTATCATCGAGAGATCTGTGGTTGGTATGAGAACTCATGTGGGAAAAAATGTAACAGTCAAAAACACCGTGATGATGGGAGCGGATTTCTATCCCACAACCGACGATCATCTTTATGCTATCGGGGATTCTGCCGGAACATGGGGCATCGGCGATGGAGCCTACATCGAAGGCTCTCTGCTGGACAAGAATGTCTGCATCGGCCGGAATGCCAGAATTGTCGCCAGTGAAGCACCGTCTGAGAATTGTGACTTTGGCGAAGTGCTTGTGCGAGATGGAATTCCCTGTGTGCGCAAGAACGCGAGAATTCCTGACGGATGGCGATTTCCAACCACTTAACCTGCGTCCTTGCAAAAGCCAAGGCAGCTCAGCCTTCTGCAACGTTCACGTAGACCTTTAGAGCTTCTTTGTCTTCGACAAGTAAACGCATCATTTCTTTGTAGTTATCCAGACCATGAACCGGCGTTGTCAGGATTTTCTCGATGACGCCTGGCCAAGTCACTTCGCCTAGTGCCAGATCGGCAATCCCTGATTCAAAGTGTCGATAGTTAGCATTCACAGAGCCAACCAGCAGTTTGTTTCCGAGCACCCAGTTTAGATTGATCTGGTCGCCTGGAACTTCTACTTTCTTTGAACCACCAGTGATGCTGGTCCAGACCATGCATCCGTTGTGCCCGAGATGCTGCATGGCTTCAAAAGCGATGGCACTGCTACCTGTTGCTTCGACGATCAAATCGGGTTTTCCATGTTTCGCTGCAAGGTCAGCAAGTGAAAGATCCTGAGTGCTGATGTATGTCGATCCAAAGCCTTCTGCTATTTCGGCTTTCAGGTTCGGCTTGCGGCCGCGCGCCACCGTGAAGACTTCAATTCCGCGAAGTCGAAGAATCAAGGTCGACAGTAACCCTATCTGACCGGACCCTGTGACCCAGGCCCGCTTTGGCTCCCAAACCTGCAAGCGTTTTTGAGCAAGGAATGCCTGTTCGACGGCTTTCGCAGCACAGCTCATTGGTTCCGCCAGCACGTGCAAGTGCTTCAGACCCTTCGGAATTCGCACTACGAACTCTTCATCGTCCACGAAGAACTCAGTCAGGTAGCCGTGACGCAGATTAATTCCGCGTTCGTAGTACTGCTCTTCGCTTGTAATGTCTGAACGGCCAATCTGGTCAAAAAGGGATCCACCTGGACGACGGACCGTACACGTTACATAGTCCCCGACTTTGACTCTGCGAACATTCGCCCCCACTTCTTCGACGATACCAAAACATTCATGACCAATCACAAGGAAATTATATCCCTCTGGCGCGTTTCCATAGAGCGCGTCATTGATTTCACGATCGGTCGCATCGACGCCCACTTTTAATACACGAATCAATACGCCTCGGCCATTCGCAACATCATTGACTGCTGGCTTGGGCAGATCTGCAAGATGCACACTGTTCGGAGTTCCCGGGCGTACGGCAATGGCTTTCATCAGTCAAACTTCCCTGAAGGCTGCGACAACAATGATGCGGATATTCGCAAGGAGTGAAAAACATAATACAGAACAACGGGAGACGAAGGGGCGAACTGTATTCCCAAACTCAGTTGATGACAACGGTTTCGGTGATCAGTCTGATTCAATGCATGCAAAAATCTACGCATTTCACCGTGATCAGCAGCAAGAACTGAGGCGGCAGGTTTCGGACGATCTGCAACGGGCGTGGAAGGCAATCCGCCGGATGGAAACACTGTCGGAGGCTTGCGAAACCTGAATGCGTTGCCACCTGCCCATGACTTTCTCTGTTTAGCGTTGTTTTACATGGGATTGCACGGCATTCTGTACCGAGTCCCTAAAAAGCAAATCAAGAAATATCACTCCGGTCGGACAGTTCTTCATGAGCGAATCACCACAACTCCTTCGGCAGTGGAAACTTCTTCAAATGCTGGCAGATTCCCATATTGGGATACCGCTCACGGATTTGGCGACGCAGTTTGAGGTTTCAGACCGCTCCATTCGACGCGACCTCGCCGTTCTCCAGACAGCGGGATTCGACATTCAGGAAGTTGTGGGAGACCGGAATCTGAAACGGTGGAAAATGACGCCGTTCTCGGAACAGCTTCAGTTCAACTACGCCGATCTCATCGCAGTCGTCATGAGCCGCAGGTTTCTGGAGCCGCTTGCGGGGACTCCGTTCTGGGAAGGTCACCAGAAGATCTATCAAAAGGTGCGCGGAGCCCTGGGTGAAAACGCATTTCGGTTCTGCGACAAGCTGCACCGTATGATTCGGATCACTGGATTCGGAAGCGGCGACTATTCAAAACGCGGCCAGATCATCGACACGATTATTCAGGCGATGGAAGACAAACGTCGTGTCCTCATCGTATATCAGTCGATGCAGTCAACGGAACCCGTCGAACAGGAATTGGGGCCGCAGGGACTCATCTGGCATAACGGCAGTTTGTATCTGATCGCATGGTCCGCCCGACGTCAGGAAATCCGCAACTACAAGATTGATCGAGTTGAAGACGCCGAAATCGGTTCCGACCTGAAGTATGCAGTTCCTGAAAACTTCAGTCTTGAAGAATGGCAACAACGTGCGTTCGGAGTCTTTCACGGTGGTGGTGGCGATGAATACTCGGTTGTCATCTATTTCAGTCGCGACGCCGCGCGATATGTTCAGGAAGCTCACTGGCATGAAAGCCAGAAATTCTTTCCGCAACCGGATGGTTCCGTTCGAATGCATCTGCAGGTTACGGAGTTATCCGCCGTCATGAAATGGATTCTGGGCTTCGGAACCAACGCCATCGCCATCGAACCACCGGAGCTCATTGAGCAAATTCGCCAGGAACTTTCGGCGATGACGAATTGTTATCATGAAAGTAGCCGTCACTCTCCGAGTGACGAAATGCGATTCCAGCGGCCGGGGCAGTCGAATCGCAACTCATCACTCGGAGAGTGATGTCTACTTTGTGCAAAACCATCTGTGCGCCGGTCTCCGACCACCAACGCGACCGAATCAGTCTCAATCCGATTCCGCAAAGGTGATATTCCCTGGCTTGACGTCCGCCAGATAGATCCCCATCCTCGCGAAATGAGCCATAATGTTCTGAACGATCGGCCAGCGTTCTTCGCCGAACTGTTCCAGCTTGTCCGTTTGCCATTCTTCGATGACTTCGTCTGGATAATCGGGCCGCTGGTCGAGGTAAGCACCGGCAAAGTCCAGCACGAACGGAGGCGAAACGACTTCCATTTCGATGCACAACAGAGCGTCGTCATATGCCAGCAAACGTGGAACATAGAACCCCATGATTTCATCAACGTCGAATTCCGCCAGCCGAAGGTAGACATCGCGTTCTCGCTGAAATAATCGCTCAAATCCAAAGCCTTTGATCGCAGATCCGATTGTTGTACCAAGCACGATACCGTCATAGCCCCAGCCGAATCGCAAATTCGGGTTCAAGCTTCGATTATTCAGCAATGCATACTTCTCGACGCGGTTTGCTGCTTGTTGTTGCCATTCCAGCATCGTCTTTGGTATCCTGTGCTCAACGCATCACGGCCCTGCGTTTCTTGCGAATCATGGGGCGCATTCGAAGGAAATGGCATGTCAAAAACACAAAATGGATCTTATTCCGCCGACGTTGAACTGTCACTTCGAATCGACCAAACGGTGTTTCCGTTGCACAAGATCAGCCCCACCAGAGCTGTCATGCGACACCCCGTCGATCTGGCGGCAGGCGCGGCTGAGTTGGTCGTTTCCGTGGACGGAAACGACGAAGTCTCCAACGTGCGGTTACCGCTTGGCGCAAGCGTAGACTCTGTGTTTGTTCAAATAGAGCGCGAATAAATATCACAAATGGGGCCGGACATTTCTGCCCGGAATACTGCGAGTTTGAAGCGACTGTTCCCGACAATCACAATGCTTCAATGGGGCCAGCAACAAGTTCTTTGCTGGAATATTGACTGTCTCTTTCAAACACATAGTACGCTCAGTGTGCCTCTCGCAGAGAAAGGCATGCTAATCCACATCGCAGACTTGTCAACACTTCATTGTGATTGTAGTAAAGAGTCTAAGAGAAAACGGATAATTCAGGAATTCGCGCAACTT
>JANOZG010000991.1:0-5763 GCA_031429275.1 Planctomycetota bacterium | reverse complement strand
ATTAAATGAAGCTGGAGGATGGCAACGATGACGCCGTTCCACATGCGATGTTTGCATGACATGATAGAATCATGCTGAGAAGAAGAAAAACGACAGGATTCTGCAAGAAATTTCCGCAGTTCACGAGAAAAGAGAGGCTATCTGTTTTGGGGGCAAAAGTTCCAGCAAATGGCGGATGATCAAGTATTCGATCTTGAATGTTTCGCCAACTGAATTGATTCGCGCTCGACTTGCCTCTGAACTCCATGCCAGCCCTTTCAGCCGAGCGCGATTGTTGCCAATCGCTGGCTGAACCAGCTTAGCCCGACGGTACATGAGAATCCCAAACTATGCAACTTGTTCTGCACAATTCAGCAGCACAGATTCGATCCTCGGGCGCATTCAAGTGGTAAACACGTTCGGCTAATGCTTCGTCACAGTCAAAATCTGGGGTGGCCGACGTTGTAGAACGCCGGCCCAAAACCCCGGGGCTTCCTGCGCCGTGCTCGGTCCCGCCCTGGCCCTCGACCTGTTTTCGAATTTAGAGGCCACAGTGGACACTTCTACTTCGTTGGCGAAAACTGCGCATTGGTGCATAATACGAGGCGTTGATTCTTCGGCAGAGCTGTTCGCGAGAAGCAGGAAAGGACTTACCCAATGTACGACGAACATCCTTGTGCGACGTAGCTTTCGACCAACCCGGAATTCCGTCTTACGGTAAGTTCTCAACTGCCGCTCGCCTCAAGTGACTCAGCCTGAAACCACTCAGGACGCTTTGAGACACGTAAGTATTGGTCATTTTTAAATTTCCGGTCGCATTGTACTCAAAGAGAAGCTGCCGACGGAGGCATGGCGACACATTAACCGAAGCCTAAGTTTTCCCGCCCGCCTAATACCATCTGATGTCAAACGTTTTCTGGTTCTTCAGGAACTTAACACTATGCATCGCGGACTACAGAACTTACCAGGCACTCGTCGCCCGAAAGGTATCGTGCCCCGAAAGCAATTGAGCTGCACCATAGCCATATGTCTGTTGTGGTGTTGTCCTGCTGCCATCGCTCAGTCACGCGTCTATAAGGATCGTATTGAGCCTCAGTGGTTTTCAAACGGCGAAAAATTCTGGTACCGACTCGAACTTAAGAATGATGAGAGAGAGTTCGTCGTCGTTGACGCTGTCGCGGGAACTCGAGCTACAGCCTTCGACCATGCTGCAGTTGGCATGCAGATGAACGATCTAATGGGTAGTTCACATCCTGCCACAGCGCTGCCGATTGATCGCATAGAGTTTTCAGAAGACGAAACGCAACTCACGCTCTTGGGGCCGGAGGGTCGATTTCGACTGGACAGCGCAAACGGAACGTTGACGATAATTGAAGCAGATGCAACAGGTGACAGAATTCAACTCGTGCTGCCAGCCGAACCGTCTCAGAATTCGCCTGACGATACAGAAGTGATCGTCACGAATAAACTGCCTTCCGCAGTCTTGCTTGCCTGGGTGGATTCTGATCGAAATCACCGCAGCTACGGCAGAATTGAACCAAGTGAGACTAGGCGGCAACACACGTTCGCTGGTCATGTTTGGCTATTCAAGTCTGAAAACGGAGACGCCATCGGAAGCATCCGAGCAAAGAGCGGAGGTACCAATATTACTCTGGACGATGAAGCCGTTGCCAATGTTCGTCATAATGAGAGACGACAATCTCGGCGAGACCGACAAAGTGAGTCAGATTCCAATGCGACGGCCTTAAAATCACCGGACGGCGTGCATGAAATTTTCGTGCGGGATCACAATCTGTGGTCGCGAAAAACAGCGGATGGCATGGAAACACAGTTGACGACTGACGCGAACGCCAGCCACACAATGCACCGTGATGCCGCGCGAGAACGGCTGATCAATATGGCATACGATAAGCCTGACTACCCAGATTCGGCAGCCGATGCTTTGTGGTCTCCGGACTCTCGATTTCTTTTAGCGTTTCAAACGAAAACCGTCGAAGAAAAGCGTGTCTCCTATATCGAATCAACGCCGTCAGATCAGTTGCAGCCGAAGCTACAGTCGTATCCCTATCTAAAGCCCGGCGACGCGATTCCTGTTTCGATGCCCCGACTGTTTGACATCAGTTCCGCAAAGGAAGTGATGCTCTCACACGACTTGTTCGCAAATCCATGGTCGCTGGATTTTCAACGCTGGAGCGACGACGGCAGTCGCTGCTGGCTGCTCTACAATGAACGCGGGCATCAAAAGATGCGAGTCCTTGAGATTACGCTGGCAACCGGTGCGGTGCGAGCCATCGTGGAGGAATCCAGTAACACATTTATCCAATATTCATCCGAAGGCAAAATGGAGCTTCGCTGGCTTAAGGATCACGCCTTACTATGGGCCAGCGAACGATCAGGCTGGAATCATCTGTATCGCTACAACACTGTGACCGGTGAAATCGTCAATGCAGTGACCAATGGCGAGTGGAATGTACGCCGGATCGATCGCATTGACGAAGAGACTGGACAGGTCTGGTTCTATGCCGTGGGGCTCAACCCGAGACAGGATCCTTACCACGAACACTTCTGCCGAACGAATCTCGACGGAAGCGGTTTCGTACAACTTACAGATGGTGATGGAACGCACAAAGTGCAATGGTCGCCTGATCAAAAATGGCTGATTGATCAGTTTTCACGCGTTGACCTGCCTCCGGTCACCGAGCTCCGGTCGGCCATTGACGGGAGGTTGGTCTGCAAACTTGAAGAAGCAGATGCCAGTGAAATTGTCGAAGCGCGTGGCGGGCTTCCGGAACGCTTTGTTGCCAAAGGCCGCGACGGCATGACTGACATCTGGGGTATCATTCATCGTCCCAAAAACTTCGATTCGTCGCGTTCATATCCAGTCGTGGAAAATATCTACGCTGGCCCACACGATCACCACGTACCCAAAGTCTTTCGTCCGGTGTTTGGTCATCAGCATCTCATAGCAGATCAGGGTTTCATCGTTGTGCAGATCGACGGCATGGGTACTGCGTGGCGATCGAAAGCCTTTCACGATGTTTGTTATCGCAATTTGAAAGACGCCGGATTCCCAGATCGAATTGCATGGATGAAAGCCGCGAAGGAAAAGTTTACTCAGATGGATCTCTCACGAGTTGGCATTTATGGCGGATCTGCTGGCGGCCAAAATGCGATGGGGGCACTGCTGTGGCACGGCGACTTTTACAAAGTCGCCGTCGCGGACTGCGGATGTCATGACAATCGCATGGACAAGATCTGGTGGAATGAACAGTGGATGGGCGTGCCGGAAGGTGAAATCTACGCTGCAAATTCCAACTCCGAAAATGCGCATCAGCTTCGGGGCCGCCTGATGTTAGTTGTGGGAGAACTCGATCGAAACGTCGATCCCGCGACCACAATGCAGGTTGCCAAACGACTTGTAGACGAGGAAAAAGAATTCGACCTTGTCGTGGTTCCCGGAGCCGGTCACGGAGCTTGCGAAACTCCGTGGGCATCAAGACGTCGCCTGAAGTTTCTGGCGACTCATCTGGCTGCTGAACCGTAAACCGATACGTGACAAGATGCTCTCGGCAGGCTTTCTACGATCGAAATCTGTTTTACTTTTTGCGATGGATTTTGACGTAAAAAATGACACTCTGCCCCGGTTTCGCGGCGAATTCCCTTCTTGTTCAAAATCCAGGACCGGTGATACATGCGCACCGCAATGCACGAAGCACCCACAAATTCACGTGTTTCAGCCTACCCAATCGCCACTAACTGTCTCGCATTCGAATTCCTGAGCTGTAAAGCAAGCTGCAAACTTGCCATCTGAATCGTCATCGATTAGTCTCCCCGCGCTGCGACAAATCGCAGGCACAAACAAGGACTCGCCGGAGTGGCGGAATGGCAGACGCGCCGGATTCAAAATCCGGTATGGGTAATTCCATGTGCGGGTTCGACCCCCGCCTCCGGTACTTGATCAAAACGCAGACTACCGAAGTCTTCCGAAGAACCCCGTAAAACATTGAGTTTTGCGGGGTTCTTCTTTTTTCGGCGTTTATCGTTTGTGGCGTTTTCGGACGTCTTCTGTGCCACCTGGTGTGCCACTTTTTCATTCTGATCGTTGGTGGCACATTCGGTGGCACACTCTTCCGGGTCTGATATGTGGCGACGGTCAGAGGAACCCGCGTTAAACTGGTCAAAATGGTGATCATCCACCTGTGCATAGTTGTCATTTTGCACTTTGACCGAATGCCCGATCCACTTGGCCACGACGCGGGCTGGATGGCCAGCATCGAGCCACTCGGTTTCACAAGACGCCCGAAGATTCTGAATCAGCTTTGGCCAAACAGTCAGGCCAGCTCTTTCAATGATCTTCTCGAAAGGCTTAGCGAGGTTTACGTTTGATTCCGTGAACCGCGTAATCACTCGCTCTGAGGATTTCTTCGCCTCGAATTCCGTTTTCAACCACGGCAGAATATCGCCAATTGGTACATAACGGTTTTCCTTGCCTTCATGATGCTTCGTCTTTGGAATTGTGACCAACATTCGCCCCTGATCCCACAGGATGTGCTCCCATCGAAGCTGAAAGATCTCCATCTTCCGCAACCCGGCGAAACGCCACAGAGCAAAAATCAACCGCCACTGATCGTCCGGGCAAGCTTTCATGATCTTCATGGCGTCCGGCCTGGTGAGGTAATAATCCCGAGAACGGTCGATAACCAGAGATGCCTTTTGGAATTCAAACGGGTTTTCATCGACCAGTTTGCGACGTTTGGCGGCGTTGAAAAACACTTTCGCTACGCCGATATGTGTTCGCTTTCCGTTCTCGCCCAAAGTTTTGGAGTCTAGCCATCGGCGGAACTTGACTGCGTCATCATGTGTGATGTCTCGCATATTCCGGCTGCCGAAGTACTCATTCAAAACCGCTTGGGCCTGTTTCCATTTCTTAAGCGTATTCTTTGCTGCTGGCCTTCCGTCCACTGTTTTGGCGTCGGCCAAATACTCCGCCATGAACTCTTTTAGCACTGCTGACGAACGGGGTGGAACTAATCCGAGTCGACTTAATTTGTCGTGCAGCACCTGGCCGACTTTCTCCAGCCATTTTGCTGTTTGCCTATCGATCGGCCCATTCGAGCACTTCGCACCATTCAATTCGTCAACGATCCGGCCGATCTGTTCCGCCCGAAGCTGATTCATCTTCGGAATCCCAGCCAGACGAATTGTCTTCCGAGCTCCATTTGTATCAACGAACTGAATACGCCAGCCCTTGGAGTCTTTGTTCACACTTGCCATGTTCAATCACTTTCTGCATGCGTCAACTTGAGTGACGCCGCAAGACTGCGGAGTGTGTCGAACTTCCTGTGTGAGGAAGCAGCAATCCTTGTCCTGCAAAACCTGTGTTGTTGAAATCAACGAACGTCGTCAGCATGGGAGACTCAGTTTCGACGTTCTTGCTTCGTCTGAATCCAGGACACTTAATTGTTCGACGGCGATGGTGTATTCTGTGCGTGCAGCTGATCCAGCCATGCATCGATAACGCCTCGTTGCCATCGCGGAGATGCATCGGAGATATAGACTGGCTTTGGGAGCTTTCCCGCCTTGACCATCAGTTCCACTTGCCGCTCGGAGCATTGCAGGAACTTGGCAACGTCCTTCTTCTTCATCATGGGATCTGGGTTTTGTACTGAGTTACTCATAGTAAAGCGTCCTCGATCGTGCGTGGAGAAAATTCGACCCAATTCAAAATGGGTCAATGGCGGCTACTCACAACAGAGTTGATTCAATGAAGTTCAACTTCATCCA
>JANOZG010000990.1:0-3448 GCA_031429275.1 Planctomycetota bacterium | reverse complement strand
CCTCGCTATCGACGGTCACGGAGACAGATTCCAACGCACTCAATAATACGCAGACGGTTACGACCAATGTTGATCGTAGTGTCGATATCAACGTTACTAAAATGGCGAATGCAGCAACAGTCAATGCCGGAAGTGGTGTCGGAAACCTTGTCTACACAGTCACTGCCACCAATGCAGGCGTGTCGGACGCGACAGGTGTGACCCTTTCAGACTTCGATATTCTTGCGGCCAACTTGCCAGCGGGTGTATCGTTTGTATCAGCAACGCCGGGAATTTCCACAACTTTCAACAACGCCACGGGAATCTGGAATATCGGCAGTCTTACAGCTGGAGCATCGCGAACGTTGACGCTCACTTTGACCGTTGCTGCGGCGGCAGCTGACGGACTGTCAATCACCAACACGATCAGCGTCGCCACTGTTACAGAAACAGAAACAAATCTTCTGAACAACATGCAAGCTGCGACGACAAGAGTCATCGGCTATGTTGATCTCATCGTCGTTAAAACCGGCGAGCCGAATCCAGTGCTTTCCCCAGGAATTCTGACGTACACAGTCGTAGTGACGAATCACGGGACAGCAGCGGCCACGGGCGTTGTTTTGTCCGACAATCTCGGACCAGGAATGACCTATTCCTCTGCAACGACGACAAAAGGAACTGTTGTCAATGCAAACGGAATTGTGACGACCACTATCGGGACACTCAATCCCGGTGCTTCTGCAACTCTGACGCTTTTTGCCAGCGTCAATGTCGCGATCGACGGCACGCTCGTGAATACAGCTGTCGCCACTTCGGAACAACCTGACAGAAATCCCTCTGACAATACGAGCTCAATTCAGACACAGGCAAGACTCGCACCGACTTCTGTCAGCGGCGTCGTCTTCCAGGACCTGAACAATAATGGCCTGCGAGACTCAAACGAACTGCGTCTGGCAGATGTGCCGGTGGTGCTGTTTGGAACCGACATTCACGGAGTATCAGTGAACCAACAAATGGTCACGGATTCCAACGGAGTGTATGCGTTTACAAACCTTGTACCGGGCAGATACAGCGTCTACCAGATACAACCAGAATTCTACATTGACAACAATGAAGTCGCGGGGACCGGAACAACTGCTACTGTTGGCAACGATGCGTTTCTGAACCTGAACCTTGTGCAGGGTATCCCAGCCAGGGCCTTCAATTTCACAGAAGGTATCAAAGATCCATCCAAAAGGCCGTTTCTCGCATCCAGTCAAAATGTCGGCCAGACGCAAGTGGTTTCGCGACCCACCGGAGGAAGCGGTAGCCTCAGCGGCACTGTGGCCACCGATTCGAACCGAAGTAACACGTATGACAGTGGCGACATCGGGATTCCAGGCGTCATCGTCACGCTTTCTGGAAATGACACTGCCGGTAATTCGGTGCTCGTTCACCAGTCAACAGATTCACTTGGGCGATTCTCATTCGTCAGCCTGCCAGCCGGCCAATACCACATTCGTGAAACGCAACCCAAAGGCAAACCTGATGGTGCGGAACAGGCAGGCACGATTTTGCCGGATCAGGTACTGGACAATCTTTTTTCCGCGATCGCACTTCCAGCTGGTGGCCACGGAACCGGATACAGTTTCCTTGAACTTCCGCTCACAGCAGGCGCGACTGCAGCGACGTCGCCAACACTGCTGACGCCCACAACAGCCGATGTGGGTTTGCGGCCCACGATTTCATGGACTTCGCTGACGAACGCTGTGAAGTATGAAGTGGCTGTGAACCAGATCACCGGCAACGCAGGTGAAGTTTACAGAAATGCGAATTTGACCAGCACATCAATTACAATTCCCAAGGATTTGGCACTCGGATCACACCGTGTCTGGGTTCGCTCGATCAACAGTTCAGGCGTCGCAGGGCCGTGGAGCCAGCCGTTGGCATTCAACGTCGCAACACAGGCAAATGCCCTGCAGGTGCTTGGCGTAAGCCTGAACGCCGGTCAGACTCTGAACTGGGCCGACGTTCCCAACGCCAGATCCTATGACATGCGTCTGATCAATGTCGAAACGGGTGCCGTTCTTGCCAACGTGTCCAACCTCCCGACCTCTCAATATTCGGGACTATCGACTCTGCCACCCGGCAAGTATCGCTACTTTGTACGTGGCAATACGGCTGCATCTACGGGATTGTGGTCCGACGGATTTGATTACACGATCCTGTCGATTCCGACATTGAAATCCGTAACCGCCACAAACACCGCAAAGCCAACGCTGCATTGGAATCCAGTGACAGGCGCGACGATGTACGAAGTCTGGTTGTCGAAGCTCTCAGTGACTGGTGCAGCTCAAAGAGTGACCACCGTCAATAAGACAAACGCAACTTCGGTTCCCGTCCCGGTTGGTCTGGAACTTGGAAACTATCGCTATCAGGTTCGAGCGATTGATTCTCAGGGAAAAATGACGACATGGAGTTTGCCATCCGACTTCAAGGTAGAGACCGCCGGAAAGATGCTGTCACCATCAGGCACGACAAATTCCATCACGCCAACCTTTACATGGCAAGTGGTCGCCGGTGCGGATCGATACGACTTGTGGGTCGCTGATCAATCGGGAAATGTTTACCTGCGTAATCAAAACGTTACGGGCACGTCATTTAAATCAACGAGAAGTTTCGTTAACGGAGACTACCGCGTCTGGGTGATGCCAGTCGGAGCGACTGTGTCAGGCAAGTGGTCAACAACCTTGACCTTCACGGTGAAAGCTGTTGCCAAACCGGAACTGACGTCACCAGGAACAACCACGAACGCGACTCCTAAATTCCAATGGACACCTGCGGCCAACGCGGTTCGGTATGAACTGTGGGTTGACAAAGTGGGCGGACCTTCGAAAGTCGTCCATTCGACAAACGTCACCACCAACTCATACAAATCCGCGACGTCCCTCGCAACCGGCACTTATCGAGCCTGGGTCAGAGCATTCGATGCTACTGGTGCTGTGAGTGTCTGGAGCGTGGCTCTGGATTTCCGAGTTGTGTAACAAGCACGTCCATGGAATGCCGCTGGGATCGAGGCACTTGATTTTATGACCGAGCGAGGACGTTACACCAGACGCGGGCTGAATTCAGGCGACTGGGGGATGTCAATCCACTGATTGACCATTCGAACGATTGGAGGGAATCAGGGGACTCACGTCCCCGCTCGCCAATCGCAGCAGGAACATTGTTGCAAACCGCCGAATCTGGTGGAGCATCAATCAAGGCTTCGCGACCGAGACGAACTCGGTCACGGCCTTCCAGGAGTCCAGCATCGTCAAAGGAGCAAACTTCTCGGAGGCGGCAACTTCGGCAGGGTTCGGATGTCCGGCTTTCAGCGACACGAGCAGTTGAGCGATCGCCAGGTCGGCAATAGCCTCTTTCAACTGTCCGGCTGTTTCATAAAGGCGTGCTCGCAGTTCATACGAACCCGCATGATCCTCGATCAAAT
>JANOZG010000989.1:0-5289 GCA_031429275.1 Planctomycetota bacterium | reverse complement strand
CTGCGCGATACCATAGTCGCCAGAAACGCAACGGGGGAGTGCTTTCTCTGAATTCCCAGTTGGAGCTGGCATGCCGACAACCGCAATATTACTCTAACAACGATCCGTCATTTCCAGGTCTGAAGATCGCTCAGCATCTGGGTCGGACGCGGGAAGCCGTGGCAGGGTTGCTGCGACGAGGCCTGAGGAAACTTCGCACTCATTTCAAAGACGAGATTTCTGCCTCGGGCGGAATCATGGAGGCTGATTCTCACTGGTCTTCCCGGATCGCAGGTGGCGAATGCAATTTTGAAGAACGCGCGCCCGATTCATCGCTGGATGTCGCCTGAATGACTTAGTGGACCACCCCGTCACCAAACGAACAAGGAGTATTCCCGTGAAGAGCCTCGCCACAAGAATCGCAGCAGCCATGATTGCCTGCAGCCTGTCAGTCCCTGGTTTTTGTCAATCGACAACAATTCAGGATGCAGCCAAGAATCCTGCGGTACATCAAGCCCTGCTGCAGAAGATCGACCGCGATAAAAAGGAGGTCCAGGCATACAAAGTGGGTCATGTGGTTGTGGGACGAATTCAACTGGAAGGCACAGACGACCCCGAGTTCATCCGGTCGCAGATGATGATCTTCGAGGATGGCTTCTTTTCCGATGCCGTGCGGGATCTGAATCGTCCGATCGCCTTTCGCATGCTCGGTTATCACCCTGTTGACGCGGCGATTCCGGCCGGTGCCACTCCTGATGACTCAGGAGCGATCGATCTTGGAACGATCCGCATGGAGAAGTGCGCTCCTTCGGAATTCAGAAAGGCGGTCGGAATGATTTCCTTGTCGGACGGCGCAGATCCCTCAAGCGCGCAGGTCCTGCTATACCTGTCTGGCGGTCGTGCAAATACGCCTCATAACGGAACTGAACCGGTCCGAAAGCATGCTGCGCCAATTGAGGCCGAGATCGACAAATCGGGTGGCGTGTCTGCGGTTGGTCTCACCGAGGGCGAATATTATGTGACATTCAAAGGCGAAGGCTACGTCGGTCAGGCAAAGAGTTATCAGGTGACGTCGGACAAAGATCTCGACCTGGGAACGATCCGACTTGAAAAGCCGCTGGAGATCCGTGTTGAATACATCGTGGCAGAGAATCCGGCAACGACGTTTGATCCAGACACCATGAAGGAGGCCACATTTCCGGCCGGAACGAAATGGAAGTCCGTTCCAATGAATGAGTGGGATCTGGAATTTGTCCAAACGGTCGGCTCGGTCACGTTCAACTACAGTTACGGTCCCTGCACTTTGGCTGACCTCGGGGAGGGCAAGCTGGCTGACTTCGTGAAGACCGATTTCAGCACGGCGAAACTCGATCCTCGCAGAGTGCAGTTTGCCTCTGGTCATGTTTACTTGCTCAACCATCAGCAATCACTGAAGCACGTGGTGCTGTTCCGCGTGGAAGTGCAGCGATCGTCGGCAGACGCCGGAAGCAAGAGTCAATCTCTAAAGAAATGAAACGAATGCTGCTCTCCAGACGAGATGCCGCTGGTATTCGGCCCGGACAAGCTTTGGGATTTCCGTGAAATCAGCTTTGCATTCCGTATTCGAGAGAGGGTATGGTCGCGGATGGTTGTTAATGTAGGTCTTTTCTGACGGAAAGGACTTTCGCCGCAAGCCGAACCTTGTCTGCGATTCGGTGAGGATTGCAGGCTGCATAGCATCATCACATGCACACGGGTCGCGGCAAGCCGCGACTACACCCTTCGACAGACATTCCAGTGCTGCTTCCTGCCTGAGACTTCAGTGAATCTGTACCATTCCGCGCTATGCACTCCCTTGATTGATTATCCCTCATGGTCGAGTAACCCACCATGACAGATCAGAATCCCACTCGTGATCATCGCGAACAGCAGCTCGATGCGATCATTGCTGGTTATTACCGCGAACTTGAACAGGGATCTTATCCGGATCATACGGAATGGCTTTCAAGGTATCCCGAATTCGAATCAGAGTTGCGAGGTTTCCTTGCCGATATTGCCCTGATGCCGAGGCCTGGGGAATCTCATGCGTTGGATCCAGCTTTAGCAGCAACACTCAATGGTCGGTTTTCATCCTCGTCGCACGAGGAGAACAAGTTCCCCGTCTTCGCCAATTACGCAGTGCTTGAGGAGATTGATCGGGGCGGTATGGGAATTGTCTATAAGGCCCGGCAAACTCGACCTGATCGCGTGGTCGCGATCAAAATGATGAGGAAGGGACGTTTTGCATCCCGGGATGATATTGAGCGATTCCTGAATGAAGCAAACGCCGCATCTCAACTTGATGCGGAATCTGTAGTCCCGGTCTACGAGGTTGGAGACCTGGCCGGTGAACCTTTTATCGTCATGAAGTACATTGACGGCAAGAGCCTTCAACAACTCCTGAACGACAATGCGATCTCGCTGGGCGATGCACTTGTGAAACTTCGCCAGATTGCTGCGGCGATTGGACTCGCTCATGACAGTGGTATCATTCATCGAGACTTGAAGCCGGCCAATATTCTGATCGACCATCAGTCCGGACGTCCGTGGGTGACAGACTTTGGACTGGCCAAATTTCTCAACGCGGACCATAGCCTGACCGCCGCCGGTGATGTGATGGGGACGCCCGGCTATATGTCCCCGGAGCAGGCATCTGGTGAAAAACAGGCGATGTCACCAGCGGCAGATGTCTACGCCCTTGGAGCAATCCTCTATCGCCTGCTCACAGGTCGAACCCCGATCGTTTCGGATTCCGGCAACGTTGCTCGGACTCTTCAGTTGATCCAGGAACATGACGTTGTTTCACCACGGAGTATGAATCGAGCCATTTGTCCGGAGCTGAATACGCTCTGCATGAAGTGTCTGGAAACAGATCCCCGGCGTCGATATCCGAACGCCCGTCTGCTGTCCGAGGATCTGGAGCGATTCCTTGCAGGGGAATCTATCCTTGCAAAATCTCCCGGTGCATTTCGAAAGCTTCAGCGGTGGGCTCGTCATCGACCCGGACTGGCAGCGACATGGCTGGTGCTGACTTTCTTTGGCACATATCACGTGACGAATACAGTGCTCGGCGGCCTGAACGATTATCCCGCGTTCAATTGCGCCGTTAAGTTCGTGCTTCCACTGGCGGCGTTGAATGCGTGGTTCTGGCAACGCTGCCTGATTCGAAAGTGCGGTGCGGCGTGGCCGCTTTACGCATGGGCTACTGGTGAGGTGTTGCTTCTCACCGTTCTTTTGCTTTTCAGCGATGGAGCAAAGAGCGGACTCGTGTCGCTCTACTATGTGATTGTTGCAGTGTCCGTGCTGCGATGTCGTCCGCTGCTCGTTGGCTATGTCACGCTGCTCGCCATGGCGGGTTATGTTGCCAGCTGGGGCTTTTCAAGATTTGCGACGACGGGTGTTCAGGATCCCCTCCAGGGAGTTCCTGTCCTGTTGTCTCTGGGTCTGATTGGTTTCGTACAGTACCTCGCACTGAAAAGATCGAGTGTCAGCTACGAATCGCAAGGAGGTCCGACGGTCTAAGACTTTCATCTGACGGAACTTGAGCCTGGAATACAGTTAGTTTGAATCAAACGTCGCAAACGAAACTTCCAACCAAACTGTATTTGTGCCGACGCTTGGACTGCGTCCCGATTCTCCGGTTCCCCCAGCGCCTGTCCAGCTTTGAGTCTCATTAAGAAACTGGACACGATTCCGGGGAAATCCGCGCCCCATACGCCAACGTTTGTTGCCCAATCTCTCGGTGCCCGAGAATCGTGAAACGAGTACGTGGAATTTCAAGGGGCCGCATTTTTGTTTAACAGCAGGCAACCGTTACGATTTCAACCTGTGAACTGCAACCCATTTAGGGAATTCTTCGAATGTTCGTCGATAGTCCAACCGAGCAAACAACTGCGATCACCGACTTGGTGCTCGCTCTGCAGGCCCTCTGCGCAATTGTCGTCCTCAGACGCAGTCCAGTGCGACGCCCGATGTGGACTGACGTCTGGACATGGTGTTTCGGACTGCTTTGTTTCGCGAGTGTTTTTGGAGCAGTTTCGCATGGCATTCGAATGACAGCAGCCACGCAGAATGCCATATGGGTTCCAATCTATCTCGCGCTCGGGCTCATGATGGCGTTGTTTGCTATAGCCGCGGTTACGATGGCGTGGAATCATGAACTGTCAAAGCGATGCTTACCATGGGGTGCTGCGGTCGCCATCGGCTTCTTTGCCACTACTCAGATCTGGAGCGATTCGTTTCTCCTATTCGTAATCTACGAGGCCATCTCAATGCTGCTGGCTCTGATTCTCTACGCCGCATGCTTTTGGCTTCGCCGCGAACAGGGCTCCGAATTTCTTGCCGCAGGAATTCTCGTGGGAATTGTGGCCGCCATTCTCGATACACAAACGTCTCTGAAGTTCACCATGATCTGGACCTTTAACAATCACGGAGTGTTCCATTTGGCACAGATGCTGAGCTTGCTGCTGCTGACTGTTGGTGTGTATTCCTCTCATCGTTTGGTATCAACAGAGCAGGTCACTGTGTGACTGCGTCGAGCGTCAAGTCCGATTCACTGCACGGCGATTCATCGCAGTCTCAGCAGCTTGACCATTCGGGACTTTCAATTTCGCAATAGTTCCGTGACAAGCCATTTCACACCCGAAAAAAACCTGTCTGCCGCCCCGTGTTACTCATGACTTCGACAAGTCTGAGTCACGCTGATGGAGCGTTCCCGAAAATGCGTCGTATTACGAGGAACACAGATTTATTAAAATTCCTGCGCTCGATCCGACAACCGATGGCATTGCGCATTATGTTGAACAGCATCATGTGGAACTACCGGACGACTTTATGGCGCACATGAGGAAGAATGCGTTCGCAGTTCCTCAGTGCGGAATTGACGGAATCCCCTCGACGGCGTATTGGCGATCCTGGTGCAGTAGGCAGTGCAATTCTGATGATTCAGCATGAAGATCATAGCAGGGTCAGACCAAAGTCGGTCTGCATCAACGGACGCTTGGAAAGATCTGGCGACGATTCTCGACGATTTAGTCACTTTGGTGTCACTCCGATCACCGATTCTGGCCATCCCCGTGAGTGCCAGAATCCGGTTGATTCGACACACCAGCTTGCAGATATTCCGGTGCATTTGCTCACTCCCGATGAACCGTCATGAGGCAGATGAGGTCTCGTTTTCACTCTACTCCGGTGATGTCGATCGACCAACGAAACAGCACTTCATACCCTGCTCCGGTGGTCACGACTGAGGCGGGAAACAGAGGTTGTCTTGCCTGCTCCGGTCCGACACGC
>JANOZG010000988.1:0-2254 GCA_031429275.1 Planctomycetota bacterium | reverse complement strand
GCGATGTTGTTTCAAAATACAGCCTCAAGCTGCGAGCTTCGCTTTCAGATCCTCGCAACTCCGCACGCACGGATTTTTCTTCGCTGGTGCCGGGTTCCGCTTCCGTAGTCCAGAAAATCTGGATACTGGTTACTCCCTTGAATTTTGCAGAGATAGAAATCTGATGAGTGCCGCTACGTCCATCCACGTGTGCTGTAAGGTATGGATCGTTGCCTTTTGAAAGAACCTTTAAATGGCCTTCCTGCAGCGACAATTCCGCCTCATCATTTGGCACCCAGCCAATGGGTTCCTGGTTAAATTTCCAACTAGCGATCTCTGCCGCAGTACCGGTGGTCGCTCCGCAGAGACCGAATGCGACGGCAGTCAACAACAAGAGTGAACGTGAATACAGAATCATATTGCAGTACCTGGAAAACATGCGGCAGAACATAACGAAATCATTGTTGGGTTCAGCGCCGCGACGATGGTGGGGTAAATGTGGTGGGATGAGACGTTCTGATGTGATCTAGTTTGACTTCGGCGAGCCATTGTTTCAAGGCTGTTGCATGCTTCTGATTGCGAAGTACCACGGCTGCCATTCTCGTTAGGTGAGTGGCAGTACGAAAACCACCTGATTCGCCTGAATACACTCAGGGGCTCTCGCTGGTGCCCCGGCAAAGAAATCGGCGAACACCTCTCGTACAAGTCTGTACGACTTTAACGATTCGTCCGATTCTGCCGGCCATTCTGCTCATGCCGGAGATTCGTTGGTTCTTCTGACGGTTGATCCACCTGTAGCAGTCAATCCCGCGATAGATCATTAACAACTCGTCCAGGCAACACGCTCGATTGTAGTTGCACACTGATAACAGACGATTCAATCACTACGCCCCACGGATTGGGGCCTTGCAGATCAGGTAGATCAAGCGGAACGGAGTCTGAGATGTTAATTCGTAGCTCGCTACTTTCGCTCTGTGGCGGTGCAATTCTGATATCGACAGTTGGATGCCAGTCGGTTGCTCATTGCTGTACTTCGTTCTTTGCAAATCGCGAAGCAACAGCTGCTGATTTGACGGCTCTCCCGGAACGCGAGCCTTATGTGAAGCAGACGTCACAGGAGAATTCACTTTCAGAAACGACTGATGCGGGCGATTCGCGTGACCTGCAAAGCTCTCAACGGCGATTTAAGATTCCAGCAGAACTTCCGGGAGCAAGTGCGTCTCCACTGGTAATGCCACCAATGGACGCAACTCAATCGGCTGAACATCGACGATCACTTGTCGAAGCGTTGTTTCCCGACGTCTTAGAAGCAACAAAAAGTCCTGCCCGCGTAGCTGAGGAAGGTGAGCTGAGTCTGGCCGCATTTCAGCAAATTGCGTTAGAGAACAGTCCAGTCATTCGTCAGGCCGCTGCCAACGTTGAAAACGCTCGTGGTGCAGCCGTACAGGCAGGTCTTTATCCGAACCCGATCGTTGGTTACCAGGGAGACACCATCGGCACAGCTCGCACAGCAGGTTACAATGGTGTCTTCTTCACTCAGGAATTCGTGACCGCTGGCAAACTTTCGCTCGCGCAGAGCGCGGCTTTGAATGAGATGCAGGCGGCTCAGGCTGATCTGCGAAAAGCCAGAATCAGCCTTGCCAGTAGTGTGCGACGTAACTACTTCACCGTGCTGATCGCCCAGGAGCGACTGCGATTCAGCCAATCCATCGCTAAGCTAAGCAACGAAGTCTACCAGGCACAAATTGATCTGGTGACGGGTGGCGAATCTGCTCCTTATGAACCGCTGCAGTTGCGAGTTTTCGCTGTTCAAGCGCGAAACAACGTGGTGCTCGCAACAAATGGCCTTGACGGATCATGGCGCCAACTCGCAGCGACGATTGGTCTGCCCCACATGGCACGTCAGACAGTTGCGGGCTCTGTTGAAACTCTGATACCAGCCGTGGATTACGATACGCTGGTGACGGTCTTACAGCGTCACACGGACCTTGCTGCCGCGAATCTTCGTATCGCATCATCACGCAACAGCCTGCGTTTGGCTGAGGTGCAGCCGATCCCAAACCTCACAGTGTATGCAGCGTTTCAGCATGACGACACAACACCGCTGAGTGACTATTCCACCAACGTGCAGGTTTCCGCGCCGGTCCCTGTCTTTAATCGCAATCAGGGAAACATCGCATCCGCCCATGCCGATCTGGTGCGAGCCGACGGCAACCTGACAACCATGATCGCGCAAATCGATCCGGGAGTGTTACGCAATGCGCGCGCCGGCGAT
>JANOZG010000987.1:0-5358 GCA_031429275.1 Planctomycetota bacterium | reverse complement strand
CCTCCGTGCGCAGCGGACTCAATTCAAGGGGCCAGGTATTTGGTTATGGTTCTCCACGGAGGGCTGACGCCCGGCCGCTCGCCATTCTTACAAAATGTAGCCTTGGCTACAAATTGTCATCAACAAGTCTATCGCGATGGTGGTCCCGGTCAAGAGGTAGAAAACTGCGGTGGCAATGTCTCACGAATTGGAAGCATTGAGACTGTTTTTTGAAGAACAAGCAGCATCAGGACGCTGGAACGGGGTTATACTTGTCAAGCGATTTTGCCATTCTCAAAGGAATCTCACGATGCTACCGATGTCGATTGTTCTGCTTTTTGCAGTGCTTCCAGCCGAAGCGAATTCATCCGACGTGCTGTTTGGGAAGCTCGATCAGAACCAAGACAGCAAGATCACCGTCGACGAAATCCCTGAGGCAAAGCGGTCATTTTTCACGCGTGCCCTGCGAGTTGCCGACCGAAATGAAGATGGCTCTTTGAGCAGCGAAGAGTTGGCCGTTGCTTTGAAAGATCCCAAGCCTGTTCAGCTTCCTGGCACGAATCTGGGCAACCGCATCGCTGAAATGGACTTCAGGCAATTCGACAAAAACAGCAACGGAAAACTCACGATCGAAGAGATTCCGGCAGCGGGCAAAGGACGATTTCAAGAGTTGTTAGATCGCGCTGGCCAGAAGGAAATCTCAATTGATATGATCGCTCGCTACATGGCAGGTGACCGGCCAAAGCAGGCTTCTGATGGTTCAAAAAAAGACGCGATGAAAGCCGACGAAAAGTCTGAGTCGATGAAAACAGAGCAACCGGAAATCAAGTCTTCGAATACGAAGAAGCCTGACGAACGTGAGCAGGGTCTACAAACGCTGATACGACAGCTCGACAAGAATCGCGACGGCAAACTTTCCAAAGAAGAATTGCCGCCCCGCATGAAAGAATTTGCTGACCGTATGGACGCCGACGGTGATGGAATCATCGAGGCCAAAGAACTGGCGGCCGCCATCAAGCGACGTGATTCAAAGAAGTAGTTGTTCGCGGAATTGTGACGTTAACCGCTTATTCAGAAAGTCCGTGTGAATCGCAGATGGACTCAGATGAACGCAGATTGATTGTTTATTGCCATCTGTGTGCATTTGTGTTTATCTGTGGTTGCTTTTGTCCGTCGTTTTAAAAGCCTGCAAATTCACCCGGAATCGATTGTTGCCGAGATCTTTCGATACGAGGCCAGCGAACGCGACCTCCTCACTTCACGCGATTGTACCCATTCAACGCCGCGACTCGATACGCTTCCGCCATGGTTGGATAGTTGAAGGTCGTGTTAATGAAGTACAACAGCGAGTTGGCAGTGCCGGGTTGAGCCATAATGGCCTGACCAATGTGAATGATCTCTGTCGCATTCACGCCGAAGCAGTGGACTCCCAGAATTTCCAGCGTCTCGCGGTGGAACAGTAGCTTCAGCATACCGATCGGACGTCCCATGATTTGCGCGCGAGCAAGGTTCTTGAACATCGAGTGCCCAACTTCGTACGGCACACATTCATCCGTGAGCTCTCGTTCGGTCTTTCCGACGCTGCTGATTTCGGGACTGGTGTAAATCCCGGTCGGAATATCATCCAGGCGAAACTGACCGGAATCGCCTTCGCCCAGATGACGTGCGGCAAATCGTCCCTGAATATAAGCGGCACTTGCCAAAGCTGGCACGCCGATCACATCACCGACTGCATAAATGTGTGGCTGCGACGTTTGAAAATGCTGATTGACCTCAAGCTGTCCGCGATGATTCGGTATCAGACCAGCAGCTTCGAGTTCCAGGCGTTCAGTATTGCCGGATCGACCATTGGCCCACAGCAGAATATCACTCTTCAGTTGCTTTCCGGATTTCAAATGCATCACAACGTGGTCGTCGAAGGTCTCAAGCCTTTCGAAGGTTTCGCTGTTTCGCATTCGGACACCCGTGTCGCGCATGTGATACGCGAGAGCGTCACAGATCTCGTCGTCCAGGAATTCAAGCATCTTGGCACGCGTATTGACGAGATTCAGTTTGACCTGCAGATTGCGAAACATGGATGCATATTCGCAGCCAATCACACCGGCGCCATAGATGGTCATCGACTTCGGGGTTTCTGGCAGATTCAGAATCGTATCACTGTCGAAAACTCGCGGATGATTGAAATCTATTTCCGGCGGTCGGTAAGGACGTGAACCAGTGGCAATGACGAAGTGTTTCGCATGAGCAATCGTGGTGCTGCCGTCGTAGTGTGCGACTTGCATGCGATTCGCGTCCAGGAAGCAGCCTTCACCGCCGAGCACCTCCACATCATTGCGATCATAGAAACTTCGCCGCATGGCAACTTGTTGATCGATAATCGATTGAGCACTGCGGCGGAGGTCGCGAAAGCTGACATCCAGATTAATGCCGAGTTGCCGAAACACAGGAGCCGAATTGACATCCATCAGACGATAAATGGCAGCACGCAGCGCCTTGCTGGGGATCGTTCCCAGATGTGTACATCCGCCGCCGATCTGCGCCATGCGTTCAATCACACCGACGCGTTTCCCTTGCTTGGTGGCTTCCATCGAAGCACCTTCGCCGCCGGGGCCGGCACCGATGACGATGACGTCGAAATGTTTTTCATGTGGAGGGTGCATGGTTGAGTCTTCAGTTGGCAGTTTGAGATTTGAGATTTGAGATTTGGAATTTGGAATTTGGAATTTGGAATTTGAGATTAAGTTTCGCTGAGTCCACAGTGTCTCAGCAAGGCATTCGGGTCTGGTTCGCGGCCTCGAAAATCGCGGAAGATATCCATCGGATGACGGCTGCCGCCTTGAGCCAGAAATGTATCACGGAATTTGCGACCTGTTTTTGCCACTGCGTTTTCGTCGTCCAGACCTGCATCTTCGAACGCTCCAAACGCATCCGCGCTCAAAACTTCGGCCCACTTGTAGCTGTAATACCCTGCCGAATATCCACCGGCAAAAATGTGTCCGAAAGAACACAGAAAGCGACTCTCCGGCAGTGGTGGCAACAGACTGGTGATCGACAGTACGCGCCGCTCAATGTCAAACGGTGATTCGGAACCATTCGGATCGAATCCGTAGTGCAACGCCATGTCGGTCATGCCTAGTTGAAGCTGACGCAGCATAATCGTGGCAGCGCGGAAAGTTTTGGACTGTTTCAGCTTCTGGAACAGATCTTCCGGTAGTGCTTCACCCGTCTGATAATGAATGGCCATTTTCATCAGCGTCGGACGATGCAGACACCAGTTCTCCATAAACTGACTTGGCAATTCGACAGCATCCCATTCGACTCCGCTGATCCCTGCCGCATCGCGAAGATCGACCGTCGTCAGCATGTGCTGCAGACCATGTCCAAATTCATGAAACAGTGTTTCGACTTCTCGAAACGTCATCAGCGAAGGAACACCATCAGCCGGCGGCGTACTGTTGCAGACCAGATGAGCGACGGGCAATCGCGTTCCATTCGGAGTCACGGACCGAGCGATGCAGTCTGCCATCCACGCGCCACCGCGTTTGTCTTTGGGCCGCGAATACGGATCCAGATAGAAGCCAGCGATCTGTTTCTGGGATTCGTCATAGACTTCATAAAAACGCACATCCGGATTCCAGATCGGAGCTTTTCTGTCAGCAGATTTTACCGTAATGCCAAACAAGCGATGGCAGAGTTCAAACAAACCGCTGAGCACACGGTCCAGTGAAAAATATGGCCGCAGTTGTTCGTCTGTGAATGAAAATCGCTGCTCTCGCAATCGCTCTGACCAGAACGCAACATCCCAGTGCGACAACGGGCCGACGTGGCCATTTTTCTGAGCCAGATCGGTGATCTCTTCCAGTTCCCGTTTCGCAACTTCGTGAGACGCCGCCAACAGCCGATCGAACATCTGCTGTACAGCTGCGACATCCCCCGCCATCTTGCGAGACAAGCTCAGGTCGGCGTAACACTCAAATCCCAGCAGCGTCGCCTGTTCCTTTTTCAGCTTCAGAATTTGAGCGATGAGCGGCGTGTTGTCCGTATCGCCTGAACCCGCTCGAGTGATATAAGCACGGTACACAGATTCTCGCAGTTCGCGATTTCGACAGTGCTCCATGAAAGGTCCGAAGCTGGGATGATCGAGAGTAATTCGCCACGGACCAGCTTCAGCCGTCGCGGCGGGCTTGTCCTTATTCTCATCCGCCCGAGTCCATGCAGCAGCCGTGAGACGTCGCAAACTGGCGGGAAGACCTTGGACATCAGCAGCGTCGGTAAGATCCAGATGATACGTTCGAGTTGCATCCAGCAGGTTGTTTGAAAAGTCCGTGCTGAGCTGCGTGAGTTCCTGTTCAATTTCGTTGAACCGATCGCGATCTTTGCCGGTGAGACTAATGCCCGATTGCTCTGCGCTTTGAATCATCCGTGTGATGATACGTTGCTGAGCGCTGCTGAACCCCGACCACCGTTCAGAATCTCTCAGAGCCACCAGCTTCTTGTAGATTGCTTCGCTCTGACGTAACTGGAGACTGAACTCGACGATTTTTGGCATAGCTGCATCATGTGCTTCACGCAGCGGATCGGAGTTCGCGACGCTTAACAGATGCCCAACGGGTGACCAGCCGTATTCGAACAACTGATCGACCTCTTCCATCGGCTCCATCAGCGCTGACCATGAAGCCTCCGTCGAACCTTCGACCTGATTCAGAATCTCGCGACATCGCGCCAGCACGGCATCGACCGCTGATTCTATGTGGTCTGGAACAATACGATCATAAGCAGGCAGACCGTGTTTAATCAGCAACGGATTGGCATCAGAGTTCATGAATGACTTCGTTCGGCAGGAGTATCAGCAAACAAAACGGCGGCGGTTTTTCCTAAGACACCGGCAATACCACTGTTTTGTAGTGGCTGTCGCCCGCCTCGCGTAGTCTTTTCATCGCGATTGCCAATTGAGAGGGGCGAAAGAGCTGCCAATTCGCGATCTTCTCATTTCTCACTCTCGCTGGCGCGAGTCTCAATGCTCAAAACTGATATTGATCTCGGGGATATGCCATAAACTTGCCCATTTCCGACGACGACGAACAAGACTCAAAAGGACTTAGGCTGCCTGTGGAAACAAACGGCATCTGCCATCGAGGTTCACCTGAGATTGTTGACCGAACTTCACTTCAACAGCCAATTTGAATCACCGGCTCAAAGTGACTGGCAGCAGTTGTCCTGGAACCTACCAAATTGAATCCATTTTTCGCATCGAGCGATATGCCCGGAGCAGCGAATCTGTGTCGGTCGGTCTCACCGGAGCAAGATCGCAGTTGACTTCGGAGGATCCAGTATATCGGATCGACCGTCGATCGTCCCGACGAATCTGACTCATGACAC
>JANOZG010000986.1:0-2779 GCA_031429275.1 Planctomycetota bacterium | reverse complement strand
CTGGTGCTGGGCATCCTTGGCGTCATCATGGCGATGGTCGTCCCCAAGGTCCTCGGCCGACAGAAGTATGCAAACATCGATGCGACCCGCGTCAGCATCGGAGGACTTTCACAGGCATTGAAACTGTACTCACTGGATCATGCCGGTGATCTGCCATCCGCCACTGAGGGCTTGGATGTCCTGCTGAAAAAGCCAGCGAGACAAGATGCATCCTGGAAAGGCCCGTATCTCGAAAATGAACCGCGAGATGCCTGGGGACAGCCGCTGGTTTACGTGTATCCCGGCAAACATAACGCGGATAGTTTCGACGTTGTTTCGCCTGGCCCGGATCATGTCCCCGGCACCGTGGATGACATCGGCAATTGGGAATAGCAGGATTTTGAAATTGTGCCCCAATTGCGGACAAGCAAGTTCCGCACGGAGACTCTGTTGTACGCGCGAAGTAAAAATCTGATCCGACCGAGGCTGTACGCGAAACTCGCATTCGCGAGCCGGCTGCGTCGCGCCGGATTCACGCTCATGGAACTGATTCTGGTCCTGGGAGTTCTTGTAGTCCTCACGGCCATCACGCTGCCTGGAATTCTACGCTGGCAGCGTGCCTTGCCGATGGAGCAAGCCGTGTCCATGCTGCAGCTGCAACTGCAGGAAACGCGAGCAGCCGCAATTCGATCGGGCGAAGCATGGTGCCTGATTCTTCCGCACGCCAGCGAACCAGGCCGAAGACAACCATTGGCATCCTCGCAGGTACGAAATCACGTGCATTCGTTTCGAATACCCGCTGGTACTTCCTGCGATATCATCGACGCTGTCGGTTCACAGAACCAACGACCGGAAGCGACAAAGCAAATTGTCGTCCAGCCCGACGGAACAGTTCGCGCCTGTCGCATACGAATCACGACGGATACCGGCATCGTGACAACTCTGCAGATTCATCGACTGACCGGAACGGCAACGGTCGTACAAATTCTTGTCCGTGAACAGGCTGCTGAAATCGTCGCCTCTGCGGCTCGAGTTGAAACCAGCCAAACACCTCATTTCTGTCCGGGTAAAAACTTATTCATCTGTGATTCGGGGGCCATCTGATGAAACTCGGCGCGATTGGCGGATACTTTCAGTCAAAGCCAGCAGATCGGCGGTTCATGAACCAGCCGTTTCTCGTCGTAGACTGGACCGCGACGGGTGTCGCACTTTCCACTGTCAGAATCGACGGTGCCAAAGTATCGCTGCAGAATTCACAATTCGCAGAATTCCCGGCGGGCCAGGAGCCGTTCGCAAGCCCCGTGGAAACCGGTAAATGGCTGAGAACCGTCTGCGACAATGCCAAGCTTCCCGCCACGGCTGTTGCTATTTCTGTTCCTCGCCGAGACCTGAGCGTCCGGCTGTTGGAACTCCCCAATGTCACCGATGATGAACTTGGCCCGCTGGTTGCATTGCAGGTCGAGTCCAGAGCACAACTCACGAATCAGGCGATCGCGTGGGACTTCGTCGCGCATCCGGTGAATCCGGGAGACACGCAGCGATACGTGCTGTTGGCGTCGATTCCAAATTCTGTCTTCAACGCCATCTGCGAAATTCGTCAGGCCGCCGGCTGGTCCAACGTCATCATGACATCCGGCGATCTTTCGATCGGACTCGACAACCTCCGATCGCCCCAGACCGACAACGCCTGGCAAATTCATATTCAGGCAAATCCCGTTAAGCTGGAACTGTCTCTGCACCGTGGCGGACTCCTGGTTTCCTCTCATGCCACGGCAATGCCATCCTGCAGTCCTCTCGAAGTGGCAGCGGTTGTGAAGTCTGCGATCAACCGCCTGATGGCAGGTCGCCCATCGGTGTGGAAGAACGAATCAGAATGTGCGGCGGTGTTGATCTCCGGTCCGCATGCAACAGCCCTGGCTGATGCGCTGAAGCATGATGGAATTCACGCAGCGGTTCTGAGCACCTGCGAACGCACTCCGCGAGCTCTCGCAGTTGGACAGGCAGTTCGTCATGCGACTGGTCGCCTGGATTTCCTGCGGCCACGTTCTGCCGATCGTCCGGCCGCAGTGCGTCGCCAGCGTCGCGTCATGATGGCCGTTGTCGTTGCCGGTGTGCTGCTGGCGGGAATAGCTGCGACGTATTTGATGCAACAGTCGCTGGACCAGGAACTCGCTAAACTGGAATCAGAATGCCGGGACATGCAGCTGTTTGTGGATCGAGGCAAAGCCGTCGTCGATAAATGGGCGTACGTCAGTCGCTGGAAAAAAGAGACCCTGCATTCGGCTTCTGAACTCGGCGAATTTGCAGCCCTGTTGCCTGATCGAAATCGCCTGATTGTGACGCGGTTGCAACTTGAAAACCTTGTGGATGGCGAAGAACGAGTGCTGCGAGTCGATGGACTGGCACAGGGTTCAATGGACGTGCTGGGCATGAATGCCGCGATTCTTGAGAAATCGGAACGCTACGACCTGCGACCACAGAGCATCGAACCAGCGCCCGATGGCAGTGAATTCTCGTCCCAGTTTCGTATTGAAGTTCTGCTGCGTGATGGCCAAACCACTGACCGTGATCGAGACGCGATTGATAAGGGAGTACGCTGATGAGATCGCGACGTGAACTTGTGCTGGCCGCAATTTTCGGTGGAGTCATCCTGATCTTCGGATTGTGGGAAACAGTCGGCTCGATAATTCTGCAGCCACTATCCGATTCCACTGCAGCGGTTGATGCAGCCCGCGCGAACGTGGCGGCGCTGCAGAATGAATCGATGATCATTGAACAGTCACTCAGGAATCTGAAAGAG
>JANOZG010000985.1:0-9991 GCA_031429275.1 Planctomycetota bacterium | reverse complement strand
ATCATGGTCGTGTAGACACATCAAAGTCAGCGAGGATTGTGAGTCAGAGTATCAATGACATCGTCAGTGTTGATGCGCTACGAAGCCAACGATGCGGTCAAAGTTATCGTACTTATTTTTTGGGAAAAAATTTCTGAGAAGTCTGGAAACACGCGGAACAGTCTTGCGTTATTCATTCTATTACCTACGATTCCGAACACTTGGTGATTGAAAGATTCAACATCAGTAGTTCAGGATGGCTGACACGATCGTGTCATCATCAACGACGATCTCAAAATCGAAGTACTGAAGACTGTTAGAAGTTTTGAAACCAGGGACTGAATGATCGTGGCGAAGGACTTGCCTACAAGCAACCTCCAAGATGGTCATCAGTGAAGAATGGACTCTGCATCATCAAGATCGAAATGATGTTGGTGGTCTGATGTTTTGGTCTGTGGTGGTCCTGTTTGTTTCTAAGCCCGGTAAGCTTTGGCAGGACGGCCACACTAGTTCAAACTTATTTGGAGGAACGTACTGTGGCAAAGAAAGCTGCAAAGAAGGCCGCGAAGAAAGCACCAGCTGCACCAGCTAAAAAGGCTGCTAAGAAGGCTGCAAAGAAGAAGTAGTCTTCACGACTTCTTCGGAGGAATCTTCCGGCGGCTGGTGGTCTCTGACTACCAGCCGTTTTCGTTGCGCGCTATGTCGTGCAATGACTGCAGTTGACAGTAAACAGCAACTTTCTTAAAACCCAGTCGTCTGATCGCCGATGAACGGTATGACAGACGAATTTCCTGTCTTCGCTTGTGAACGAAGACAACGGGTAGGGAAACCGTCAGTTGAGTCAAGTCGCACGACGCGGATTGCGTTCTGTGCCGACATCAATGCGGACGCGTTTCCATGTCAGCAGCGGCCAAAGCCGAAGCCATTCATTCACTGCGCCGGCAGTTACTGGCTTCTCAGCGAACGCAAGCGGTTCAGCAGATTCTGCCGACAGGCCTGGCATCGCTGGATGCGATACTTCCGCAGGGCGGGTTGCCAGCAGGTTCATTAATAGAATGGATCTCCGAGGACGCTGGTCAGCATGTGGCATCGATTGCCCTGAAATCCATTGTGCCAATGATGACGCTGCACGGATGTCTGGCGATCGTCGATGAACACCACGAATTCTATGCTGACTCCGCACGCAGTCACGGGATACCGTTGTCTCGAATGCTGATAATTCGACCTGGGCATACCGGGCCTGGTCTGCCAGCGTCGACGGGGCTCGCCGCCGCGTCAACCAACCGCAGTCGATTTGTGCGCCAGGCCTCCGCCGCGCACAGCGACGCACTCTGGGCCCTGGAACAGACGGCCAGATGTCCCGGCGTGCGTGTCGTTCTGATGTTTCTGGAACAGGCATCCTCCGCTGTTATGAGACGACTGCAGCTTGCGGTTGAGCGCAGTGGCGTCACAATTGTGCTTATTCGTCCGGCCAGTATTCTGAATCAGCCTTCATTTGCAGACCTGCGACTGTACGTTACAACAGCGAAACCAACGCGAGCTGGCAACCCGGCAAGGCGTCAATTGAAAGTTCAACTGCTGCGTTCACGTCACGGACTGCAGCACACCGGGCACGCTCTACTGGAAGTCGAACATGAAACGAGTGCTGTGCATTCGATTTCCGAACTGGCCGATTCAGAGCCTGCAACATCGCCTGCGTTCTGAGGGCCTTTGTCCGTCCGCCCTCGCGCTGTACACAGCAGCGCCAGGAAATGCGAATTCAACCACGCCTCGCAAAGCGACTGACATTGACGACGATTTAAAATTTGTCCGTGCCGTATTCCCGTCAGCAAGTGGCGGTCCTTGTGTCATAGCGGTATCTCGCGATGCGTGGCTGGCTGGCGTGCGTCCAGGAATGCCACTGGCGGAAGCTCGCAGCATGGCTCAGCCATTGACGGTAACTCCACGATCCGTCCATCGCACCTCCACGCAAAACAGAAAACGTCCGAACGCCGAAAAATCTGCAGCGTCGCGGCCGGCTATCGCAGCGTCAACGAAAGAGCTTGTTTCATTTCATGAGTGGACATCATTCGCCGATCGTCGCAGTCTGGCCGCAGTGGCTGAGTTGACTCGTCGGTACGCACCAGCCGTCGGCGTGGATAGCATGCCACTGCCGGACAGTTTGCTGTTGGACGTTACAGGCTGCGGCCCATTGTTCGGCGGTGAATCAGCCTTGGCTGAATTATTGCTGCGTGATCTGAAACTCGCAGGCTGGACTGGACGAATTGCCATTGCAGACACGATTGCCGCTGTCTGGGCGTTAACTCATACGGAACACACTGTTCCCGAAGTGCGACGATCAGCACAGACATCAACTTCGGATTCGTCAGCTTCAAACGCGGCGCGGCGAAATTCATCGAGGGCGGCTGAAAACGCTCTGCAGTACGAACTGCCAGTTCAAATCATTCCGCCGGGAATGCAACAACAGGAAATTGCACGGCTGCCAATCGCCGCATCTCGTCTGCCACTCAAAGATCTGCAGATTCTGGCCCATCTTGGAATTCGGTCGATCGCACAATTGCTCTCCTTGCCGCGTGAAGATCTACCGTCAAGGCTATCGCAGGTAGCGGTCGAGCGAGTTCATCAATTACTGGGGGTGACGGAAGAATTCATCGTGCCGTTGCCGGAATCCAATCCTGTGACTGCCCTGTGGAATTCGGAGTTTCCCGCAAAGAGTTTTGACGACATTCGACAGGTGCTGCAGCATCTTGTGGAAAGCATCGCTGAACAAATTGAACGCCGTCGAATTGCCTGCAGTGTTTTGATCAGCGAGCTGACCTGTGCGTCGGGAAACAAATTGACACTGTCTGCCGGCGTGGTGAAACCGACGCAATCCGCCGAATTGATGTTTGATGTGCTCAGCCTGCGACTGGAAACACTGCCGCTGACGGAGCCTGTGTCTTCGATTTCGATGACCGTTCAGACAGTGCTGATCCCGGTTTCACGCCAGCGAGACCTGTTTAGTCCGACGGAACACATTCGTCCTCAGGAGGAACTTGCGACACTCATTGCACGACTCAGCAATCGTATGGGACCGCAGTCAGTCAGCACCGTCAGAATTCAAGCGGACCCGCGACCGGAACATTCATTGATGCTTGATCCCGTTATCTCCGATTGCAATTCCACTGAGCGTGTTCCACAATCTGAACATACTCTGCAGCGACTGACGGAGCCTTATCGAGAGGCGTATAAAAATCCCGAACATTCACTTCCGCGACCGTTGCGGTTGTTGGCAGCTCCACAACAGATTGCCGGTCGAGACCACGCGGATCGTCCTCCGGAACAGATTCCGGTTCGTGGCCAGCTCAGACGAATCGTAGAACTCCAGGGCCCGGAACGAATTCAGACGGCATGGTGGACTGACGAGTCGTGTCATCGCGATTATTTTCGTGCGGTCACAGACACTGGAAGTCAACTATGGATCTATCGTGATCTTCAGACGGGAATTTGGTATCTGCACGGGCTGTTTGATTAAGCAAACTCAATCCAGCACGGACTCTTCAGAATACTCGGATTCGCTTTCGTCAAACACGGACTGACGCGAAGAAATGTCGAGTTCCCAGATCGAATCCATCCGTGAACCATCAGCATCGTCGTCGGGTAGATTAAGTCCTGTGAAGATAGCCGGAGTGGCCGGTGCTTCCTGACTGCGGTGTTCTGCAGCCGCTGTTTTGTCGCGAAGCAATAACAGTCCACAACACGAAATGTCATGGCCTTTAACCTGCACGCGAAGTTGTGGCCACACCGAAGATTTCGTCACAATTTCACAGCCTCCAAGCATGATTAGAATTGTATCGCCAGGCAAAGACGCTCCGATCCCGGGATGCCAGTACATCGCGGTGGGTGCCTGCAGCTCATATTCTGAATCCGGGGTGAGTTGATGTTCCATCGCCCGATAGCCGATGATTTCCGCCTGATCGGCAAGCTGCCACTCAGTCGGCATCCCGAACTTGTCATAAATCCTGCGAACTTTTGGCCAGACATCTTTCAGCTTTTGACCCGTTCTGGAAAAGTACATTCCCGTCGCATGCATCAGCACAGCTTTTTTGTGAGCGTCCCATAGCTCTTCTGGCACTTGATTCAGGCACACGGTCCGACTGACAGCAACATGCAGCCCCCAGCGTTTGGCGATACATGAAACCGTTGCGTAGGATTCAATGGGATCTTCGCTATATGACCAATGACGATATCGAATGTTGCGTCCATCGGCGCACACTTGAATGCGCACCGGTGTAACCGTGCGACGAATCAGTCGATGGCTGAGTTCGCCGGCTACCGAGGCCTCAGAAACGCCCGGCCGAATATGTCCAGCGGAAGTTTCAACAGCGTGAACAAGAACTTTGCTCAGTCGTCGAATTCGATCGACTTCAAGTTCTGTGAGCGGCTGACGGAGCCGCGCGATATCCCGGGCAACGTTGCGAGTTCCTTCAATTCCTGAGTCGCTGGCAACTTTGCGACCTCGACAAAGATCCTCCACCAGAGCTGCGTGTGGCTGGAACCATTCGCGTTGCTTCAACTGAAACCCCAGACCGAAAGCTTCGCGTTCAAACAGCTGAGAAGAATCGACCGCGTTGGTGGCGAACAACCGAGCGTCATCTGTGACGAACAGACTTGTCTGGCAGCCTTCCATCGTACAACGCGCTGGATCGGCTCCGGCAGTGAACCAGGCAATGTTGGCGTGATCCTGGAGCAATAATGCATCTGCGCCAGTCGCCGTTAGCAGCATTCGGACCCGGTCGTGTTTTTCATCCACATCAGCAAGACGTTGCTTGTCCAGGACAAGGCAACGGCGGCGCACAGCTTCATCCGATTGGCCCGCGCTCATGCGGATTTCTCCCTCGTTTCTCGCAATGTGAAGCAACCTCGACTGCCTGACCCCAGACTGCAGGCACCTAAATCTCTGCGTTAAGACTATATTGAAAAAGACAATTTCGCCACTGTTTCATTGAAAGGAATTGGCTTGAGTCGAATCAAATCTCCCGATTCTGCGGGTTTTCAGGTAACTACGCCTCAATCGATCGGGAAAAACAGTGACTGAAGCCTCACGATAATTCGAATGTGTCATCAGATATCCGGAACACTACTCATCAACGTATCGGGAACCGCCGCCCCACGATCGAGAGCCTGGAATCCGAGCGTTGGAGTTGTCGGTTTGCTGTGCTACTTTTGCCGCTGACCTTGTGAAGTGAAGGTTGCCAGGTTAGTCTGACATGAAGGTTATGTACCGCCATTCGCAAAGTAAGGAAGTTCATCATGGCGAAGATTGCAAAGAAATCGACCGCGTCCAGATCGAATGCGTCCAAACCTGCCTCATCTAAGCCGAATGCGTCCAAATCGACAAAGATTGCAGCAAAGCAGAAAAGTGTCAAAGCTGCGGCACAGTCCGAATTCAATCAGCCCAAAAAACGACAGCCGTTTACCGTTTTTCTGATTATTGACGACGGCGTGGTGCGAAGTTCGCTGGCGGGTTTTCTTCGACAGCAAAAACTGGAAGTTCACGATTACATGACAGCGATGGAGTTCTATCGAGACTACCGCACGCCCGTGCCTGGAGTCTTAGTATCCGAGGTTCATCTTCGCGACATGAGCGGTATTGAGCTGTTTCAGAAGCTCACTGGGCAGAAGAGTGATCTGCTGGTCGGATTTCTGGCTGGTCAGGCGGAAGCTCCATTAGCAGTGCATGGAATGAAATCCGGAGCGATTGATTTTGTAACAAAGCCGGTCACCGAAGATAACTTGATGGCCCTGGTGGCTCGAGCGTATGCAGTTTATTACGACGTCGACTGGGACTTCGTCGGCGAGGATCTCGATGATGTGGAAATGAGCATGAGTCGCCTCACAACACGCGAGAAAGAGACACTCAAACTTGTTGCCGATGGACTATCGAGCCGCGACATTTCAGAAAAACTCGGCATCAGTGTGAAAACCGTCGAAGCCCACAGATCTCGGATTCACGACAAAATGCGAGCTGATGACCTGCCGCATCTGATTCGCATGGTGATGGCGTACAACGAGGAACAGGACGCATGACTCAGTGGTTTCCCTGCGTTTTATCGACAGCCGCTGCGACCTTCTTCCTGGCGCGTTCGATGGAATCAATCACGGCCTGGACGTATTGTTGATCTGAAAACGGGCTCATAATGTACGACTTGATGGCGACGACAGGTTCCCCATAGTCGGTTTCACGAAAACGATCGGTCATAGAAAGCACCACGCCGTCGCCGCGCAGCGCTTCGGCGTGGATGATGCGAAAGACCTGACGGTTGTACTCATTGTATTTGTGCAGTTGAGATCTGTAGCTGGCATTGCTTTGTTCGTGCCTCGGAAATTCAAACGTATCCACGTCATCCGGGTAGACTCGAAATAATGTCACCGGACCAAAATTTTCCGGGTTCATCACGCTGATTGAAGGTTGAGCGGTTAAACGATTCCTCAGTGTCTCTGCCATCGTCACAAGATGTCCCAGCAATGTTCGCAGTCCGGTTTTTCCCAGCAGCTGTAGTGCTCCAAGAGCGGCCATGGGACCACTGCCAGAGCGACTTGTTTCCAGTGTGAATTTTCCGGGATTGTATTCGCCCGATTGAAACAAATACGGAGTCGTCGCCTGATCCCGCGCGAGGCATTGAAGATCCTGAGCGTTCTTGACAAAGAATGCGCTTGAGATGTAGGGGGCAAATCCGGTCTTGTGAAAATCAACACCGATTGAATCGGCCAAACGCAGATGACGAATGCGTCGGTTGGCACCGGCAAGGGCTCGTAGAGTGCGGTCTGGAAATTCTAAAGTGTTCTGTGTGAAGTCGTAGTCGCGGAAGACGCTCCATGCCCAGCCGATGACCGCGTCGGCGTGAAGATGCGGCACGTAGTCGAGTGAGAACTCACGCACAAGGTTGTCGCGAATTTCGTGGATCTGCTCCAGGGAGTCCAGGCCGAAGGCGTCTGTTGTGCCCATAGTGGCAACGATGCACGCAACGCGACGGCCTTCTTTCAGCAGTCGCCGAAGTTCGGTTTCCAACAGACAGGTTCGGATTTCGTTGTTAGGCGACGTTGGGATCGTGACCACATTGTTCAGTCCTGCACCCAACCATGATGCGGCGGTCTTGACAGCGTAGTGGGCCTGATCGGAACAGACAATGACTGGAAGATCGCCCGTCATGCCATTCTGCATTGTTCCGGGACAAGCGCGTTCGATGCCCATGCGAATCGCATACAGCAGTGTGCCAGTTCCACCGAAGGTAAAGATGCCGCCTGATTGGTGCGGATCGTAACCCATCAGTTCGGCCGTCATACTGATGACTTCCGCCTCTGCCAACGCCACGCCGCGACTGGCTTCTTCGCTGCAGAGATTCGGATTGTAGATGGCGGGTAACAGCGTCCCAAGGATTCCAGGAATGCAAGGCGGATTGATGACATTCACCTGAGCCCTCGGATGGCCCCAGATAAACATTCCAGCCAGGTGATCTACGAGATCGCGTGCAACAAGTTCCACGGTACTCATTCCATCAGGAACTCGAGCATCCATGGCAGCGGCGAAGTTGACTTCTTTAGGTTCGCCCAGAATCGGCCGTTGCGATTTCATGGCATCGACTCGATCCAGCGCGCGCAGGACGGAGAATACGAACCATGCATCGTGTTCCTGGTCTGACACCGGTTGAGGGAACGCGCGGCGGAGAACAGTGAGATTGTCTCGATAGTTGGTCATGTCGTTGGGTTTTCGCCAAAGATTTTGGGCATCGTCTTTGTAGGTTCCACACTTTCATATCGTACGATTCGTTGGGAATAATAACGTATTCTCGTCCCCTCGTTTAGTCACGCGTCACAGCGCTTCCTTTCCGTGCCGCTGATGCGTACCATCTTCAATGTGTTTGAAAACCTGTTGTGTTTTGCAGAATGAATTATGACTGGCATCTCGAAAGTTCTCACACTCGGTCGCAACGTCACTTTGTTTCCTGTCATTCACGGCAGTGGAGACTTTGCGGTGGAAGTGCGCCGATTGATGTTGTCGCAAAAGTTCGCATGTCTGGCTGTGCCGTTGTCACCGTCGTTTCAGCGAGACGTTGAGGCGGCGGTGGAACGACTGCCGATGGTTTCCGTTGTTCTGCAACGCGAACCCATGACGGCTTTTGGCGGGACGCAGACAGACTTCGAAACCGGACAGGAAATCGAAGCAGAAGAAGGCGAACGCGCTGTTGCGAGTTACGTTCCGATCGATCCGTGTCAGCCCGTAATCGCTGCGCTGCGAATCGCACGGCAGGAACGAATGGTGCGCGCATTTATCGATATCGAAACGGATCGCTACATTCCTCGCGCAACTGTACTGCCGGACCCTTATGCATTGAAACGCGTCAGTCCCGAGCAGTTTGCGGCGGCCGTGTTACCGGCATTGCCGGCTCCGGAAGATGATGAGCAACGGACTCGCATCAACTGGATGGCCAGTGAACTGCATCGTCTGTCCGCGCAGCATGAGTCAGTTCTGTGCCTGTGCAACATCATGGACTGGCCGTGGCTGCGCGATGCGTTCAACAGCGCTGTGGAGCGACCGGAAAACCCGGACTGGTCTGAGACTGCGACTGAGTCTTACGCAGTCTCGCCACGGACACTGACGTTTGTTCTGGGCGAATTGCCATTCATCACTGGTCAGTACGAACAGGCCCGAGCAGATCTGGACGACGATGAGAACATGGCGATCGACGGCATCAAGTCCTTGCTGTTGCATGCTCGCGGAAAGTACAAGGATGAATTCAAATCCCGCGCGCGACGAATCACGCCTCAACTACTGCTGAATTGTCTGAAGTACATTCGGAATCTGTCATTGATGGAGCGACGGTTTACTCCGGATCTGTATACTCTGGTCGTGGCGTCTCAGCAGACTGCCGGAGACCAGTACGCGATTCATGTGGCGGAAGCGGCTCGCGACTATCCGTTTGTTCCGGTGGACGATCAGCCGGAAGCACGCTTTGGTGTTGATCGAGTTTTGCTGCCGGATGGCACGGATCTGGTGCCTGTCAATCGCTTGCCGGGACATCCTGTTGTCTGGCGAAGTTGTCGGCTAAATGCTCGGCCTGATCGCAAAACGAAGTTCGAATGGCAGAAATCATGGAATCCATTTGGACAGTGCAGCTGGCCTCCTGAAGATGTTTCGATTGAACGGTTTCGTACGCACGTGAAGGACGCAGCACTGGATTTGATCGGAAACGACCTGGCGAAGACGGAGAAATTCACATCCAGCATGAAGGATGGTCTCGATATTCGCGAGACACTGAGGAACTGGCACAACGGTGAATTGCATGTCAAAGTCTTCCCGCCGGCACGCGGCAAGATCGACTGCGTCGTGATGCTGTTTGATTCACCTGCGGATCCACGCGAATACCCATGGCGCATTACGTGGCATGCAGAACATCAGGATGAATCGACATTGTCACTTTTCGCGACCAGCTTTCTGGAAGAAATGGTGGGGCCCGGCATCGCATTGGCGAGATACGGCGGCTGCATGTTTCTTTTTCCACCTCGCCCGATTCAGGATATCTGGCGAGATCCTCAATTCGATTTTGTGGACACTCTGGAAGAACGGTTGATTGCTGCGGGCCTGCATTATTCGACAGAACGCCATATTGCTTTGATGAGTCACAAACCCCCCGGTGCTGGCTGGCGACGATTGGCCAGCAAGTATAAGAAAAAGATTGTGCATGTTCCTTTGAGTCGATTTGGAGCTGCGACGATCGAAAAACTTCGCATATTTCACGTCTTGAATGGTCATCACGTGCGAAGCTTTGCGGAGCATTTCATTCGGAAGCCGTAACGTTGCCATGATGCTGGGTGATAAGAATTTCTCCGGTGTAGATTCAGGAATTTTTGGCCGTCGAAGAGGCATTTTGATCGGCTGCGGATGGGAAGATCATCTACTCTTTAGGCTGCCAAATCGTGTCTGAAACTCAGGAGCATGAGTGTGGCTTGAGATCCGTGACTCATGCGTTCG
>JANOZG010000984.1:0-5242 GCA_031429275.1 Planctomycetota bacterium | reverse complement strand
AACCGCGAAGCCATGTTCTTTGCTCGTGATAACAAGGCACCGACAGCAAATAAACTTATTGCATCGACTCATCAAGAACCTCGCCAGCAAACCCGATGGCGAACAGCGATTGCTGGACAGCACGATGATATTGTTCGGCAGCAATATGGGCGACTCCAATACGCACGACAACACCAACCTGCCGATTCTGCTTGCCGGCGGCGGATTCAAGCACGGTCAGCACCTCGCTTTTCGCCGCGACCGCAACACGCCTCTAAGTAATCTTTATGTCTCAATGCTGCAGCAACTTGGCGTCGAGGCTGACGAATTTGGTTCCAGCGGCGGATCATTGCACGGATTGGCGACGGTTTGAACACAGTTCAGGAACTTGCTTGATTGTGATGCCGACCGGTGCCGTGGTATGTCGTATGTTTGGGGAATTCACTTTAGACTGTGACTCAGCAGGCGAGTTTTGTGAGGGGCGCCTCGCATCAACGGACACTGCAACGATCAAACCACATTGCAACAAGGATCGAAAACTATGAAAGACATCTGTGCGTTCATCATTAGTCTGACGTTTGTTCCGTTCGCTGTACTGCATGCCGCAGACGAGCCGACAGCCGTCGCGGCCGTACGAGCGTTCATCGACGACGAAGCTCCGGGATGGCGGGCTTTGACGGAAGCGGACTTCACCAAGGTCAACAGTGAGGATGAGACGTGGTCGTGGAAAGATGGAGTTCTGCATTGCACGGGGCAGCCGGTCAGTGTGCAGCGAACCTCGCAGCAGTTTGGCAATTTCGAAATGGTGGCGGAATGGATGCACGAAAAACCAGCGGGCAATTCAGGCGTCTTTGTCTGGGCGACGCCCGAGTCTATCGAAAAACTCACGGCGGCAGGAAAGCCGGGACTGCCACACGGTGTGGAGGTACAGGTTCTTGATCATGGATACACCGATCGAGTGAAGGCTTCTGGCGGCAAGACGGATTGGTTCGGTACCAATGGAGACGTCTTTCCGGTGGGTGTCAAGATGACTCCTTTCCCGCCATTGTCTCCCGACGGCAGCCGCAGTTTTCCTCGCAAGCATCTGGCGAAGGGTCACGGCCAGTGGAATCACTATTACATTCGAGCCATCAACGGTGAAGTTCGGTTGTGGGTGAATGGTGAAGAAGTGTCTGGCGGCACAGGTATCGAACCTGCCAAAGGTTACCTGTGCCTTGAAAGTGAAGGCTCGCCAATTCAGTTCCGCAGACTGCGTGTGCGTGAATTGCCGTAATTCCACAGACGAACATTTCTGTCCAGTGTGCATTATTTGCCACATCGTCGTTCGGCTGCTGTATTCAGTGCAATCGGAACCGTACGTGTAATGAGCAGGAATTGCCTCGTCTTTTGGACCTGAATTTTACCGTCGGAATATTTCAGAATGAGTTTCGATTTCGTAATTGAATCAAGCCGCGGATCGTTGCATATTGAATACTCTCTTCAACTGTCCCGGCACGGATGCTTTTACGTTTCTGAATTCGCATGACCGGAGAATTGTTCAATGAGAAGTATTCTTTCACTGTTGGCCGTTGCTGCTTTGAGCCTGTCACTGGCACCACAATCTGCAGAAGCAGGTTTGTTCGGTTGCTTCAAATCGAAGTCATCATGCTGTGACCTGTGCTGTCCAGCACCAGAACCATCATGCTGTGCTCCAGTTCAAACCTGCTGCGTTCCTGCACCTGTCTGCTGTGAGCCTGCTCCCGTTTGCTGCGAACCAGCACCATGCTGTGATCCATGTGGCAAACCACGCGGCAAGATGTTCTCTGGTTTGTTCAAGAAGTGCTTTAGCCGTCGCAACAACTGCTGCACGGTTCCAGAGCCATGCTGTGCTGCAGAACCAGTCAGTTGCTGTGCTCCTGCAGCACCATCATGTGCAGCACCAGCTCCTTGCTGTGGCTTGTAATTTCTCAATCGCATTCGCCTAAAGCACAGAAGGCCGGTGACATTCGTCCCCCGCCATTTTTGATGCGCGGGTGTAAAATTTTTACCGCGAGCGGTGTGGCGTCAGCCCACCGGTACCTTGCGTTGCACACGAAAAAGAACCGCAGCCAGGCAAAAAATCACCTCACGCATTGCATTGCTCACGCATTCTTTTCAGAACACTGTTGACTTGAGATGACTACTGTTATACAACTGTAGTCACTTAGTCAAATATGTGGTTCGAGGACTTATGCAATGCTGGTTCGCATTGAAAAAGGGTCGGCGGTTCCTGTGTCGCGACAAATCGCAGACCAGATCCGTGCGCAATGTCTGTCGGGGCGACTGCCGCCGGGAACGCAGGTGCCATCGGTTCGCCAGATGGCTCGCGACCTGGCCGTGAATCAGAACACGGTGCTGCGAGTCTACGAGCGATTGGCGAACGAGAATCTGCTGGAAGTGCGCCATGGCGAAGGGACGTTTGTGGCCAGTCGCATGCCGAACAGGCAATTGGACGGTCATCGCCAGAAGTTCATGGAAGAACTGACGCAACTTGTTCGGCAGGGCAGGCTCCTCGGCATTGACGATGTTGGAATTCATTCTCTGCTCGACGAGATTCTTTCCTCACCGCTCGTGGCGGCTGACGAACAAGACGTTGCCTCCAACCCTTCTTCTGGAGAAACCTGATGCTCGAACCTGTCATTGAAATTCGCAACGTCTTTAAGCGTTATCGTGAGAAGGAAGTCCTGTCTGATCTGACCTTCACGGTCACTCGCGGACAGACGTTTGCATTTCTTGGTCGAAACGGTGCTGGCAAGACGACGACGATTCAAATGCTGCTGGGTCTTAACAAGCCAGATGCCGGTTCAATCAAAGTGCTCGGCACAGATCCCGCCATCGATCCATTGCAAGTGCGTCGCACGGTCGGATATCTGGCAGAAGATCAAACCATGTTCGGCTGGATGACGGTTGATCAACTGATCCGATTCATCGCTCCGTTTTATTCAACGTGGGACAACGTACTGGCAGCCACATATGTCAAACAGTTCGAGCTGCCGCTGCGAACCAAAGTGCGGCATTTGTCGAAAGGGCAAAACGTTCGTCTCGGCCTGCTGCTGGCTCTGGCGCATCGACCGGAAGTGGTAATCCTGGATGATCCGGCACTGGGGCTTGATCCGATCATGCGGCGCGATTTCAATCGCGACCTTGTGACACATCTGCAGGCCGAAGGTCGAACCGTCTTGTACAGCTCGCACCTGCTGTACGAGGTTGAACCTGTGGCCGACATGCTCGCGATTCTGCATGAAGGCACGATCGTTCGGCAGGGTACACCGGAGGAACTGCGGACTCAGATTCAGCGACTGGTAATGACGACGGAGAACGTCGCTCGCGTGGGAACTCGTCTGAAGATTCTCGACGGTCGCGTGGTTTCAGGTGAAGTCATATTGACCGTGGATGATGCCGAAGCAGCGATTGCCATGCTGCGAAGCGATGGCATCAATCACCGAGCTGTGAAACTGAATCTGGATGAGATCTTTGAAGCATTCGTCGCTGGATGTCGGAACATCCGCTTTGATCTGCCCGAGGCAGAACCCGCGTTACAGCACGTTTGAATCCACTACAGAGGCATCTTATGAAAATCTGGCTGAACCTGTTCTGGAAAGAATGGCATGAGCAGAAATGGAAACTTCTGGCACTGACAGCAATTGCACTCAGCGTTTGCGTGGCGCTGTTGTTTCAAGATCTGGGGAATGTTGCATTCTCTTTGGTGTTCACGAACATGGCCTATGCGATGCTGGCTCCGATCCTGATGGGAATGGGAGTTTGTTCCAGCGAACATGCGACCGGCGTTATTCATTTCGTTCGCGCTCAACCTGTCCCGATGCGCCGAGTGGCTTCTGTTCGCTGGATCGCCGGGGCGTGCGTCCTACTAACTCCACTCATCTGTGTGAGTGCGATTTGCTGGATTGTTCAATGTTTCGAAGATCAGGTCGGGCCACAATCCGTCCGCACAGGTGCATTCTTTGAGCTGGGTTCAACCTGGCGCGAATCTTCAGCACTGTATGTCGTTTCCCTCGCCGGTATGGCGGCGTCTCTCAATCTCTATGCATGGATTGTTGCGGTCGCCGTGAATCAGCGAACTGAATATCGCGCGGGATTGGTTGGCTTACTTGTCGCGTTTGCAATCTTTTCTATCGGGGTTTTGGGGTTGTCTGGCTGGGACAATCATCGGCCCGACATTTCAGTTCCCAACCTTCTTTCACTAATATCGGGTCCTTTGGTTTCGATTGGCATCGTTGACTTTATCCGACATTCGCTGGACTGGCTGATTGTCGTTGCAGTCGTCTGGCAACTGCTGTTGACCATGTGCCTGATGCAGGTGATGGTGTTTCGATACGGCCGTGAAGAAAGGTGGCTGAGTGGTGATGTCTTCAGGCGAACGTCAATGGCCGCGACGGAGACTATGCAACTCGGTCAACCGCGCTCGTCGCAGTGGCGGGCGCTGCTCTGGTTGCAGATTCGGCAATCATTACCTGTTTGTGTTGTGGGGCTGTGTCTGGTTCCTGCCATTGTTCTGATGAGTGGCGACAATGCCCAGGATTCATTCGACAGCATGTATCCAGTCATCGGCTGCGTTCTGGCTTTACTCATCGGAGTCGGAACATTCGTTTCCGAGCTTCAGCCGGCCCTGCATACATTCTGGAGGTCGCGACCAATCTCGCCTGCGAGTTGGTTTTGGTACAAGTTCATCGGCGGTGCCATTGTACTCATCGGGTTGTTTGATGTGCCGTGCATGTTGGTGGCATGGACTGGAATGGTCCGCACATCAAGCCCCGGCTTTGCCGCCATGTTTCCACTGCTGCTGCATCTGCTGTGTTACAGTATCGCCGTTTTCATGGCATGCAGTGTACGGCATTCGACGTATTCAACGGTGCTGGCGATCGGGGCATTGTTTCTGATTGTCGTCCCCGAGATGACTGAACTTCGAGTGCCGAGATTTCTGGCCTTTTTTACGATGTGGCGGAAAGCCTCGGGTGGAGCCACAGGTCTCGCTATTTCTTTCCAGCATGGCCATCCAACATTTTGGCAGTCATGTTATGGCTCAATTCTGTATCTGAGCCCTGCATTTATTCTGATCGGTGCCATTGCAATTCCGACCACTATCGCGGCCGCGTATCTGGTCAAACGAGATCTTTCGATCGGTTCGTGAAGTCGTTTCTGGATCGTAGGCCGGACCAAGCGCAGCGCCGTTCCGGCAGGTAACAGCTATCCCCGTGCCGGAACATCGCTGCGCTTGGTCCGGCCT
>JANOZG010000983.1:0-12962 GCA_031429275.1 Planctomycetota bacterium | reverse complement strand
CTGAGAGGGCCGCACTTTGACGATTTCGCAATCGACTGTAAACCGCTGTGCGTACAATTGCTCTGAAGAAGACTGACTGACGACCGCAGCACGCGGCAATCCGTTCAACAAAACAATTTCGAAATCCCACCCAGAGACACTCACCAGGCGGCTGCAGGCTGTTATCGCATTGCCTGGCGGAGTAAAGTCCGTTAACAGAGGTACCAACAACGCAAGTGCACGAATTTCGAACCGACCATCCTACGACAATAAGAAGTCCATCCTGAATGAAGATCACATTTCTTGGTGCTGCGGGCGAAGTCACTGGCAGTCAACATCTGATCGAAACATCGTCCGCCAGAATACTGCTCGATTGTGGGCTTTTTCAAGGTCGCGGAGATGAGACTCGCCCTAAAAATGAACACTTTCGATGCACGCCTCAGAAGATCGATGTCGTCATCCTGTCGCACGCTCATATTGACCATTGTGGGCGACTTCCCGCGTTGTGTAAGGCTGGTTTTCGCGGACCGATAGTTTGTAGTTACCCCACGGCCGACATCGCTGATCTCATGCTCCAGGACAGCGCACACATTCAGCAGGAAGACGCGAAATATCGCCGAAAGAAAAATCTGGGGCACGGCGGCGAATCCGAAAAACCGCTGTATACGCTGGAAGATGTCCGCAAGATGTCGAAGCAAATTGAGCCCATCAGATTTCACCAGTGGCGGGAAGTTCATCCGGGCGTCCGCGTGCGGCTGCATCATGCGGGACATATTCTGGGGGCTGCCATTGTCGAGATCGAACTGGAAGACGATGGCGAAGTTAAACGAGTCGTATTTACGGGTGATGTTGGGCGTCGCAATCAGCCGATCCTGAACGATCCGGAAACAATCGAACGCTGCGATGTGCTGATTTCAGAATCGACTTATGGAAACAAGCTGCATCCCGATTCTGGTGACGTCAAAGCAGAACTTCAACGAGTTATTTGTGAAGCGTCGCGGCGTCAAGGCAAAGTCATTGTGCCGGCGTTTAGTCTTGGGCGAACGCAAATGCTGGTCTATCTGTTAAACGAACTTCGGAACGAAGACGCGATGTGTCGCGTGCCTGTATTCGTTGACAGCCCGTTGGCCACAAGGCTGACGGAAGTTCACCAATCGCATTCAGATGATATGCACTCTAATGTTCACGAAACACTCAAGTTTGATGACGACGTATTCAGTTTTGAAGGTCTGACCTATGTCAGATCGCAGAATGAAAGCATCGCCCTGAATCGACGAAAAGGCCCGTTCGTCGTGATCGCAGCTGGCGGCATGTGCGAAAACGGTCGTGTTGTTCATCACCTGAAGAACTCCGTTTCAGATGAAGCCAATACAATTCTGATTATCGGATTTCAGGCAGAACATACACTCGGGCGGCAGATTGTCGATCGACGGCCGGAATTGAATATTCTGGGACGTCGTTACCCATTGAACGCTCGCGTAGAAATTGTCAACGGTCTGTCCGCACATGCGGATGCAAGTGACTTTCAGTGGTGGTTCGGAGAACTGCTGAAAAGCGGCGGGGCAGGACAGATTTTCCTTGTTCACGGAGAAGAAAAAGGGCTGCAGGCTTTAGCAAAGCTCACAGCAGAGTGCTCCGATCTGCCGCCGGTGATCCCGAAGTTTGGAGAAAGTTTTGACGTTTAGCGGGGATCGAGGCGTAAGTCGGCGAGCGGGAGACTTGAGATTTTTGGATTCGGTTTCTTTTCAAGAACAAACGTATAGGTTATTTCCTGCGATTCGCTGCCGAGCAGCGGCGTTTGGTAGCCTGTGGTGCAAACCACAGGTCATCGATAAACCATCAGTTGAAAACCCCGAATGGGGTGGCGTAGAGAGGCGAAGGAGCAATGCAAACTTGATGATTCATACGCCACATTGCAGATCGCTCCGTCGCTCCTCCGGAGCTTTGACATGTTTTGTTGAACAAGATCCTCGGGTTTGCACCCGAGGCTACCGAACACGGCTGCATTGCAGCCCATCGCAATTGTTCCTGGCACGATAAAGACGCATCATTACGTTTTCTCCCACTGTCTCAATACAAACACAAGTTGTTAATCGCACGTCGCACGGTACGTTGCTGCAACGAATCGCCAAACCATGCCGAATCTTATCGAAGCCGTCAATCTTCACAAAACGTTTGTGACTCCTGTTGGCACTGTGCATGCAGTCAACGGTATGTCGCTGGTCGTTGCATCTGGCGAAGTCTTTGGGTTGCTCGGCGCGAACGGTGCGGGAAAAACGACGACATTGCGAATGATCCTGGGCCTTATGAAACCGACGTCCGGGAAGGCGATGGTTGCAGGCTTCGATGTCGCAGAACAGCCGGAACAGGTGAAACGCAATGTGGCACTGGTCTCGGCAAGCGCGGGCTTGTATCAATGGTTATCGCCGCGAGAGCTGATGCACTACTTCGCGGACCTGTATGACGTTTCCACGGAAGATGCCGACAGACGTATTAATGAACTGACTGTGTTATTTGATCTGAAAAGCTTCGTGGATCGCCCGTGTGCAGGTCTCAGCACCGGGCAGCAGCAGCGAGTCAATCTGGCTCGATCTTTGATGCATGATCCGCCGGTTGTCCTCATGGACGAACCAACGCGCGGTCTGGACATTGTTGGTTCCAAACGCATTTTCGATTTTACAGCACAGCTGAAACAGATGGGGAAAGCGGTCGTTTTTTGTACGCATCGACTCGAAGAAGCTCAGAGATTGTGTGATCGCTTTGGCTTGATGTTTCGAGGGCGCCTGCAGCTCGAGGGTTCGCTGGCGGAATTGCGAAAAGACACGGGATTAGAATCCATCACCGATATGTTTCTGGATCTGATGAACCGAAACAATGCGACAACGGAAGAAGCCATGCGGCCGCAACTTGTGAACACAGCTCATAAAAATGAAGGCAGGTCTGTGTGAGCGGAATGAACAATGACCATCGTGCGCTGCCAGCGAAGACTCGATCGCCTCTCATGCGTGTGCTTCGATTGTCGCGCAAGGAATTGCGTGAATCTTTGCGGGATCGCCGGACGCTGGTGACACTGATCGTGATGCCTCTGATTGTCTATCCTCTGTTGGGGTCAGTGGTTCAGAAATTCGCCATCAATCGTTTCGATCCCAATTCGCCGCCCGCTCTTGTGGTCTTCGATGGGAGTTTTCCTGAGGCCGGCGCTGAAGCCATGCTGGAGCCCCTTGGATCTGCCGCCGCGACATCAAATGGCCGCAAAAAGCAAAGTGATGATGACAAAACAACGACAGAAAGCACAGACGCTCCCGCCTCGTTGCAGGATGTTGCGACCTCACTGACAGGCTCTGAAACAGGATCTGCGATCGGAGCACTCACGAACAGCGATGAAGGAAGTGTCCGGCCCATAAAGCTCCGCCGCTACCCACAGCCTGTGAAGCCTGAATTTCTTGAGGAGTTTCTACAGGCTGGCGAGGCAGATGTAGGCGTTCGACAAACACCAGCGACCCAGGATCAAGTTACAGGGATTGTGCAGCCGGGAGATTTTCAAATCATCAGTCGTCAAGGTGATGCATTCAGTCAGCAGGCGGCGATGGAAGTTGAAAAACGTGTGCTGGCGTTTCGTGATCGTGAACTGCGAAAACTGCTGAACAACACTCAGTTTGGTTCAGGAGTTCTCCCGACAATTTCTAAACGATCACTGGCGAACGATGGCCCCAAATCTTCACCTTTGGGTGCGTTTATTCCGTTGATGCTTGTCCTGATGACAATGACCGGCGCGGTCTATCCGGCAATCGATCTGACGGCTGGTGAACGTGAACGCGGGACTTTGGAAATGCTGATGGCAGCTCCCGTTTCGCGGGCTCATCTGCTGACCGGAAAGTTCATTGCGGTCTTGACGGTGGCAGTGATGACGGCGGTGATCAATCTTGTCGCAATGCTCCTGACTCTTTACGCCACGGGCTTTGATCGCGTACTGTTAGCCGACGGTGCCACATTTCAAATGTTCTTTTCTGTTTTGATTCTGCTCATCGTCTTTGCATCATTCTTTTCCGCTGTCCTGCTTTCGATCACCAGTTTTGCACGCAGTTTTCGCGAAGCTCAGGCGTGGCTGATTCCTTTGATGCTGGTATCGCTGGCACCGGGAATTCTGAGCTTGATGCCGGGCGTGAATCTTACGCTGGGCCTCGCAATTCTGCCGCTGGTGAATATCGTGCTGCTCGGTCGCGAACTGTTTCAGGGGACAGCTGCTTTTCATCTGTATGCCGTGACACTGCTGTCAACTCTGGTGTATACGATTTTGGCTCTGCGAGTCGCCGCGAACGTCTTTGGTCACGACACGGTGCTGTTTGGAAGCTCCGCGGGAGTTTCTGCGTTGGTGAAGCGGCCAACGGAAACTCGTGGCAGAATTCCAGTGTCAATTGGTGTCGGCTGGCTGATTGTGCTCTTGCCTTTGCTTATTGTGCTGTCCGGTTTTCGCGGGCGTGTTGTGGCGATCGACAACCTGTCCGGGCAGTTAGCTTTGAACGCTGCCGTGCTTCTCATCCTGTTTGCTGTGACACCGTTGTTGATCACAAAATGGATTCGAGCGTCCGCGATTCACGTGTTTTCATTGCACAGATTCCACCCAGCAACGCTGATTGGGGCCATACTGCTCGGATGCACGATGTGGACGCTGGCCTATCAAGTGCTCGTGTTTTCCAAAGGACCGTTGCAGTGGCTGGAAATGCTGAACAATTCAAAATTGAAAGAACTGGCAGAACGCCTGACATCAGAAACGCCCTACTTAATACGAATTGTCACGTTGGCGTTGATTCCTGCCATTTGCGAAGAGTTGTTTTTTCGAGGCTTCCTGCTCAATACGCTTCAAAAACGCACGGCCCTTTGGCTGCGGCCCATGCTGATCAGCACGTTTGTGTTCGCCGCGTTTCATGTCGTCACGGATCAGTCACCCACGTTTGAAAGATTCCCAGCGACATTTCTTCTTGGACTGGTTCTGTGCAGCATTCGACTGTTAAGCGGTAGTGTCTTTCCTGGCATGGTGATGCACGCAGTCAGCAATGGGCTGTTGCTGTCTCTCAAAGAACTTGATCCCGTTCTGCAGGAAATTGGACTGAACCTGAATGTCGAAAACGAAACATCTCTGCCGACGTGGTTCTTGATGACTTCATTACTGATCAGCTGCGCGGGAGCAGGCCTTGTATGGCTCGGGCGAAGGCGAGCGGTTGGGCGTCAGCCCTCCGTGTCGTGATTCGTCTGTGCCCTGATTTTCAATTTGTCAGCTGTGTATATCAGGGGGTCAAAATCGATTGAAATCCCCTTCTCGGCTGTGGCACTTTCTGTGCAAGGATTCATTCACGTGTCGCTGATCATGATTGCGATTTCGTTGACCATGCTGTCGCCAGACGATCAACAAGTCGTCTGGACGCAACTATCATCATTGCCCGACACAACTGGCGTTGCCTCAGCATTCGCTGGAATCAGCGATAACCATTTGCTGGTCGCGGGCGGTGCCAACTTTCCGGATGCTCCACCTTGGGCTGGCGGGACGAAAGTTTGGCACGATACGGTTTTCGGATTGAATCTAAACGACAATAACTGGGCGATCGTGGGCAAGCTGCCTCACCCGAACGCATACGGCATCAGTATCTCGCACAACGACAGTGTGATCTGTATCGGAGGCAGCGACGCGACTCAACATTACCGCGATGTTTTCAAAATGACGCTTAAGCAGTCAACACTATCATTCGAAACTCTACCGCCCTTGCCAATGCCCATCGCAAACGCGTGTGGAACGATGATTGATGACACCATCTTTCTGGCCGGAGGAATCGAAAAACCGGATTCGACTGAAACGCTGCATGTTTTCCTGTCACTGAATCTGTCACAAGAAAATAGTGAATGGAAAACTCACACGCCATGGCCGGGCCCGCCAAGGATGCTAAGCGTCGCCGCAGTCACTGATAGTGCATTCTACCTTTTCAGTGGAACCGATCTGAAACGGGGCCTTGATGGAAAAGCTCAACGAACATACCTGAAGGATGCATATTGCTACAACATCCAGAGCGATACGTGGACACAACTTCCGGATATGCCAAATGCTGCCGTGGCAGCTCCGTCGCCCGGATTGGTTGTGAACCGGTCGATTATGATTCCGGGGGGCGATGACGGAAAACAAGTGACAACCTCGCCGAAAGATCATGTTGGATTTTCATGCTTCTTTCAGATCTATGACCTTGAAACGAAAACATGGCAATCCAATGCCGGCGTTGCTACGCCTCGCGTGACAGTTCCGATGGTACAGCACGGCGATGTCTGGTTCTTATGCAGTGGTGAAGCGAAGCCCGGAATTCGTTCGCCGGAGATTTGGCGAGTCGAGTTTAGATAGCCGTTTGACTAATGGCAAACCGCATGCGCTTGTTACACTGCACCGATCATCGCTTCTGATGACATAACCTCCTAATTCATGTTCCCCGGGAATTGAATCATGTCGCAGAGAGATCTCGTTCATCCACGTGATGCCATCATGCAGACGATGGATCGCATCTATCGCTATCGTATGACGACCACATCCGGCGGTAATCTTTCGATTCGCGATGACAATGGCGATGTGTGGATCTCTCCGGCTCGGATCGATAAGGGTAGCCTGACTCGCAACGACATTGTCTGCGTCAAGCCCGACGGGACTGTCGACGGCCCGCATCGGCCATCGTCTGAATATCCATTTCACCGAGCGATCTATGATGCTCGGCCGGACATCAAAGCGATCGTGCATGCTCATCCCGTGGCACTGGTTGCGTTCAGCATTTGTGGACAGATCCCGAACACACGTCTGTTTCATCAGGCGCATTTCGTCTGTGGTCAGCCGGGATTCGCTGCCTATGCATTGCCGGGAAGCAGCAGGCTTGGACAAAACATCGCTCAGACATTTTCATCCGGCAGCGATTGTGTCATTCTGGAAAATCATGGAGTCGTCGTGGGCGGACATTCGTTGCCGCACGCCTTTCAGCGATTTGAAGCATTTGAATTCGCCGGAAAGACAATCATCAAAGGTCGACACCTGGGAGACATCAATTACCTCACTGATTCGCAGCTTGAGATGGCTCAGCAAAGAAATGTGCAGTTTGAAAGCTTCGCGCCATCAGAAGCAACGTCGCAGGAGAAAGAACTCCGTCGGCAACTCTGCGCCTTCATTCGACGCGGGTGTCGACAGCGACTGCTGATCAGCACCGAAGGCAGTTTTTCGGTTCGTGTCGGTGAAAATAGTTTCCTGATCACGCCATCACAACGAGATCGAGAAACGCTGGAGATCGATGATTTTGTTCTCGTACACGATCACCATTCTGAACGTGGAAAAACTCCCAGCCGAGCGTCGCTGGCTCACCGAGCCATCTACCGCAAACATCCGACTATCAACGCCATCGTATTCGCGCACCCTGTGAATGCGACTGCGTTCAGTATCACATCGGCGGTGTTCGACGCCCGAACGATTCCGGAGAGCTATATCTTTCTCCGCGATGTGCATCGAGTGCCATACGGCGTGCAATATGAATCAGGTGATCGCATCGCTGATTTTGTCTCTGCGACCAGCCCGGCTGCGATCCTGGAAAATGACGGCGTGCTTGTGACCGGTTCAACCGTCCTTGACGCATTTGATCGTCTGGAAGTGTTGGAATCGACCGCTGAAGCCGTCATCAATTCCCGCGCAATCGGCAACGTAACTCCCATGCCGGACGCTGTGATCGAAGAACTGAAAGAGGCGTTTCTGAAATAGTTGAATTCGCCGTGACCATCGCTCCTCCCTTGATCAGCGATTCAGCTCTGCTTCTTCTGGTAAATCTTTGACCTACAAATGCCCAGTCGGTTGCACCAGAACTCAAACATCACCCACAGCGTCAGAAGACCATAGCGCATGCTGCGTCGAAAGTTAATACTCGACGCCTCAGCGAAATATCGCACGGGCACAGGAATGTCCCCGAGTCTGAATCGGAAATATACGGACTGGGCAAGAAACTGAGTATCAAACACGAAGTCGTTTGAGTTCTCCTGCCACGGCACGGTTTCGAGCACTTCTCGACGATACGCTCGAAAACCGCTGTGGAAGTCACCAAGATTCTGCCCGAGCATCACGTTTTCGAAAATCGTCAGACAGCGATTGGCAATGTACTTCCATGCCGGCATACCGCCCTGCAACGCTTCAGCTCGCGTGCGAATTCGCGATCCAAGAATTACATCGCAGTTGCCCAGACGAATCAGTTCGGCCGCAACTGGAATGACCCGACTGTCATACTGATAGTCGGGATGAATCATCACCACAATATCTGCGCCCCGTTCCAGAGCTGCCATGTAACATGTCTTTTGATTCCCACCGTAGCCGGTGTTTTTCTCGTGAGGAATCACCGTCAGTCCCAGCGATCGGGCAAGTTCTACCGTGCGGTCTTTGCTGCAGTCATCGACAAGGATGATTTCATCAACAGTGCCCGGCGGAATATCGCGCAGAGTCCGCTCCAGAGTTGATTCTGCATTGTAGGCCGGCATCACGGCGATGATGCGAGGCTTGTCGTTCGGTTGCATATTAGAAATATCTATTGAGGTGATAGACAACGCTGAAGTCAAGAGAAAAGGTGGTCTCTTCAAGGCCCGATTTAAACTGGATCGTCCTCTGAATCCGAATCAAAATCAGGCTCAGAATCCGACTCTCGTTCGGAATCCGCTGCTGACGAGGTCTCATCGGTTGGCTTCACAAGTGCATGAGCGGCTGAGTTCGAAACACGCAACGTGTCAGCCATGTAGTCAACTGGTGCCGTCCAGCCGGTGAAGAGTTCGAATTGCTTGGCAGCCTGACGCACGAACATTTCCACACCGCTGACCGTTGGACAACCGCGGTCGCGAGCATGCTTCAGTAGCAGCGTCTGTTCTGGATTGTAGACAGTATCAAAGACTAGTGTGGCGTCGCCTAGCCAGTGCTGTTCGAATGGCGTTTCATTCAGTTTGGGATGCATACCAACTGACGTGCAATTGATTAGAACGTCACAGTGTTCAGCCCCGCGGTTTTCCCAGGACACGTGTTGGCATTCCAGTTCGGCCGCCAAAGATTTCCCGCGTTCACGAGTTCGATTTGAAATCGTGACGACAGCTCCGGCAGTCTTCACCGCGTACCCAATCGCCCGCGAGACTCCACCGGCGCCAAGAATCAGCACTCTGCGACCGGCAAGATCCGGCACGCCGCCAGCCTTCTTCAGTCCATTCTGAATTGCCTCAAGGGCAGCGGAGGAATCAGTATTGATAGCGATCCATTCATTGTTACGCATGCAAACTGTGTTCGCCGCGCCGATGAGATCAGTATCTTCCGGAATAATATCGCAGTACTGCATCACGGCCTCTTTATGAGGGATCGTGACGCTGTAACCGATGATGCTCAGCTTTTCGAATTCAGTCAGTGACTCCAGCAGCACGTCGGCCGGAATCCTTAACGGCAGGTAAACCGCATCAATGCCCAGCTTTCGAAAGGCGGCGTTGTGAATCAGCGGGCTTTTACTTTGTGCGATCGGGTCGCCAATCACACCGAAAACTTTCGTAACGTTGGTGATCTTATTAAACCGGTACAGATTGCGGACTTCGGCATACGTCAGTTGCCCGGGTGCCATTTCACGTTCGCGGCTGAAACTGGCGTAAGTAAACGGCGACCCCTCTCGACCACAAAGAATGCGGCTGATGGTTCCCATTTCACCCATGCAGAATCCGACGGTCGGAATCTTGGACGACCTTACCATCTCCAGCATACGAACATTATCTGCAGGCGAGTTTGCCATCGTGACAATTTTGATAACGTCAGGATCACAGTCCGCCAGACGTCGATGAATGTCATACAGCTCAAGAGGTGTCTCTTCATAATTGTGATAGCTGACGATCCGCTTTGTTTTGCCGTAGCGCCGGATGGATTTCGCAATATCATCCTCAAGATCAACGTATTCAGCTCCGGCAATGATAGCTTCACGCAAAATCGCCAGACGTTGTTCTTCGGTGCCAAACCAGCGTCCACGATCAGTACGTCGCCGACACGTGACAATGACCGGTGTCGGTCGATCTCTCAGCAGCAGTCCGATATCCGGCCGTTTGCGCATATAATCGACGCGCAACTCCACCAGTTCCGCCTTCTTGCCAGCCAGAGCATGGTGCTCTGCCATCATTGACGAATGCCGAGTTCGTCCAAGACTAACGCAAATCATAGCAATTCAAATCCGCCGCTGAAGTTCAACTAAATCCGCTGCGGCCCAGGGCAGCGACCTCGGAGGACACTCGAGGTTCGCGAAGTTTAGAATATCTTCGCTCTCATGGTGAGTGTGAAAGTCAGCATCGTCTGATTTTTGAATGGAACGCCAGTGAATCGCCGCTTTACTAAAGCCAATTCCGCGGTTTTCCAAGAGTCTGGTTCTATTCCATGACCGAGAAGTAGTTCAGAACAGCTGCGTCAAAAGCTTCAACGCTCAGTTCCAGAGGTTCTGAATGGAACTGGCAATAGTTCCGAACCTGCAGCAACAGGTCGCGTGGCTGGCACAGGCGGTAAGGTCGATTTCTGGGCTTGTAGTGAGTGTCGACGAGATATCTGATGACTTCAGGGCGATGCTGGAATTTCAGCTTTTCGCACATAATGTGAAAGAGTTCTACAAACTCCGCTTCCGATGGATCAGGCACTTCAATCTTGTAAGGAATACGACGTAGAAACGCACCATCGACCAGATCCTTCGGCTCAAGGTTCGTCGAGAACACGATGAGCTGATCAAACGGCATCTGAATCTTCTTGCCGTTCGGCATGTTCAGGTAGTCGAATCGTTTTTCCAGCGGCACGATCCAGCGGTTCAACAACATATCAACTGGCATTTTCTGGCGACCAAAGTCGTCGATCACCAGAGTTCCGCAGTTACTTTTCACCTGCAATGGCGATTCACAGATTCGGGATGTCGGGTTGAGTGAAATCTCGAGTTCGTCCATCGTCAACTCGCCACCAGCGATAACAGTTGGCCGCTTGACCTGCACCCAGCGACGGTCGATGTCCATGGAATCCAGAATTCCGGAAGTCTGGCTTTCCTCAGGAATTTCTTCATGCACTGCCGGGTCGAAGATACGCATGATGTCGCCTTCGATACAGACCGCGCGGGGAATCCAGATTGTGGTTCCAAAAGCCCCAGTGACCCGTTCAGCGATGCTGGTCTTGCCGTTGCCGGGTTCCCCAAATAAGAACATTCCGCGACCGGAATTGATCGCCGGCCCGAGGCGATCCATCATGCCCTCATTGATGATCAAACCTTTGAACGCTCGCTTCAGGTCTGCCTTCGTGACGACCTGCCCTTCAATGCTCTGTGCCGATACAGATGCAACGTAGTCTTCCAGAGAAACAGGTACGGCTCCAAAATATGTACATTCCTGTTGGTATCTTCGAGCACGCTCGCGACCGGATTCTGTAATGCTGTATTCAGAATCACCGGTTGACGTTGTCCCCGCCAAGTCAATATGTTTATCTTGTCGAAGCTGCTTGAAAACCGGCTCAAGCACTTTGAATGGCAGTCGCAGCTGACTGGCAACGCGGCGACTGGTTTCAACACCCATTTGGAACAGAAAACGCATGATGATCTTCTCGATCATCGCTGGATTAATTCCAGTTTCACGCATGGTGCGTGGCTGTCGCGGAATAAACGCGTCTGAGGCCGCAGATCCCTTGCCGCCGCCGCTAGCCTTGCTGCTCGAAGCGGGCTCTCCCAACAGCATGTTGACGCGATTGAAGAGTTCGTCGAGGCCTTCACTGGCGTCTGATTTCGGGGCGGATGAAAGTGTCACTCAGTCGGTCCTTGTGAATCTTCGTTTGATCATGAATTCTGTCGGCATCTGCTGGATACCTGCATTCGATCGATGGGGCATGACAGCTGCGATGGGTTTTCTCCCGACCAATTCATCTATGTCGCAAAACGGCAACGGTCAAACTGTGTTGATTCCTCCCACCATTTCGACACAATGCCGATTGTCGCAAAGCACGGTCGTGTGACTTTTGCACCCTTGCGCTGCTGATCCTGCGCAATCCATGGATACGAACTTTTACGTTTATACGGAAAAACTGTTGCAACTGGCGGATCGCAGTGCTGCCAACGGTTTGGAAATTCTCCATGCGTTTCAAAGATAAAGTGGTCATCGTCACCGGCGGAAGTAAGGGCATCGGCGAAGGATGTGCGCGTGTGTTCTGCCGCGAAGGCGGAGTTGTGAGCATTCTGGCTCGAGGTGCGGCCGCTGGTAATGCACTAGCAGAAGAATTGAATGCCACCGGTCCGGGACGGGCGATCTTTGTCCCGTGCGACGTTGGCGATCATCTGCAACTGAAGAACGCAATCGAAGAGACTGTAAAACAACTCGGTCGACTGGATTGCATCATAAACAACGCCGGGCAACATCCACCGGCAATGACGATTGATGAAACATCGGTGGAGTTCATGGAAGACCTTATGCGCATCAACTACATCAGCACTTTCGCCGGATCGCGTTACGCCGTGCCGCATTTGCGTAAAACACGCGGTACGATTGTTAATATTTCATCCATGACAGCAGTCCTCGGGCAGGAACATTCCACCGCCTACTGCGCCACGAAGGGGGCTCAGGTCAGTCTCACAAAATCCCTCGCAATCGAACTTGGCCCGGTGGGGATTCGCGTCAACGCAATTCTGCCCAGCAACATTGATACACCCTTGATGCGAGACTGGGCCGCGACACTGCCAGACCCGGAGTCGGCATTGAATCGAGTGTCGGCCATGCAGGTTTTTGGCCGCATGGGCACCATCGAAGAAATGGGCGAAGTCGCTTTATTCCTCGCCAGCGATGAATCAAGTTTCATTACTGGCCAGGCGATCGAAGCCGAAGGCGGGGCAAGTCTGGATTATTGAGTCCAGTTCGGATCACCCGACAAGTCTATCCGTAGGACGTGTCTCCAGACCCGTCCTGACAAG
>JANOZG010000982.1:0-22124 GCA_031429275.1 Planctomycetota bacterium | reverse complement strand
CTTGATCTGCAGGTTCAGGACAATCGGCTGACGTTGTTTGGACGAGTAGCCTCGACGGCTGCTGAGCCGGCTGAAATCCTGCATCAGGAATATCAGGATGGGGATTTCCTGCGATCGTTTATCCTGAGCGATGAGGTGGATCACGACCGGATTCAGGCAAAACTGGTAAATGGTGTTCTGCGTGTCGAGCTTCCCCGTGCCCCTCGCGCGAAGCCACGGCGGATTGAGGTTTCTGGCGGATAGAAGCATTTCGTACTGCCGTGATTCTGCTGGTTCCTGAATAATTCCCTTTGGATGACTTTTGGCAATTGTGCCAGGTTGCCTCATGTGGTGGGAACTGACATACTGCGCTAAGTGATTTTCAGCGCTGTCTGGTCGGAATGCCGTGTGCGACTTTTTCTGTTGATTAGTAGTGTTTTGATTTCTGCGGTCCCGGGCTGTGGTGATTCGTCCGGTCGCGTCGCGCTTTCCGGTACTGTGACGGTTTCGGGGATCCCGGTGACCGGCGAAATCCGTTTTTCTCCCGTTACCGCTGGTCCGATGGCGACGACCCGTATTGAAAACGGTGAGTATCGTTTTACATCGGAAAACGGTCCACTGCCAAGCGATTACGAGGTGATTATTGAATCTGTGCCAGCTGCTTCTAAAAAGGGTGCTTCAGCGGAAGCTGTCTTGCCGTTAGAGTGGACGCTGAAACGCAGTGTTGATGCAAGATCGCGAGACGATTCTGATTTCTTGTTGGATCCTTTGTCTGCGGCTGACTCAGAATAAACATGTTCGATGGGATTTACGATGCCTGCAATGCGACGCGGATTTACACTCATCGAACTATTGGTCGTTGTCGCGATCATTGCCATTTTGGTTGGATTGTTATTACCAGCCGTTCAACAGGCCCGCGAGGCTGCTCGACGAACTCAGTGCAAAAACAATCTTAAACAGTTAGGTCTTGCTCTGCATAACTACCACGATGTCCATCTGGTTTTTCAGCCGGGAAGTTTAAGAGGCACTGGTCTGGCATGGGGTTTCGTGGCTCACACATTGCCCTTCATCGAGCAGGCATCGGTGTATAGTACGATTGACTTCGCTCAGACAGATTGTGCTGTCTTCCTGAAAGCACAGCAGGCGGCGGGCAAAGCCGATGCCGCCTCTGTTTTACTTCCGATGCTCACGTGTTCCAGTGACCCTCGCAGTGGGACGCAATTGTTGAGCGGTCCTGCCGGGCCGTATCCGAACACCTATGATACGGGGAAGTTGTATCCAGCGAACTACATGGGAGTCAGCGGCAGCACGGAAAGCGCGACGTGGTGTCCTTTCGACGGAATAAAAAATGGCGACGGTATATTCTACACGAGCAGTCGAGTGCGAATTCGGGATATCACTGACGGCACGTCGAACACTTTCCTGCTTGGTGAACGAGGCATAAAAACAGATTTTGGTTGGGGCTGGCCGATCTGCGGTGGTACTGAGTGCGAACACTACATCAGTGCAGAACGTGGCTTGACGCCGGCTGACAATCCGCCAGATACACCCAATATCGAAAGACGATTCTGGAGCTATCACGTTGGCGGCAACCAATTCCTGATGGGTGATGGTGCTGTGAGATTCCTTTCTACAAGTATTGACCATAAAACATTCGTTAATCTTTCCACTCGATCTGGTGGTGAGGTTATTAGTGAGTTTTAATATCCAATGAAGTGCGGAATCGCGTCAGGTGATTTACAAAGAGGGTTCTTGCAGAACATAAGTCGTCAGTGGAGTTCAGAATCGTGCGAAGTCGAAAAATCATCTCGTTCATGATCGGCGTGTCCATACTCATGACGTTTAATCGGGGTTCAGCAGATGCATGGCAGCCCGGTCTGGGTAAAGGTGAGAAATCTGTCGGCAAGATTCCGCGAGGCTCAGGGAAATTTGATGGGCCTCCAGTGACGCCTGTTGATGCGAGACGCCATGCCGATGTTCTGCAATCTGCTGCTCGAATTGATGAACTCATCGACGCGAATTATAAGAAACATAATGTTACGCCAAACTCGCGGACGAATGACGCTGTCTACTGCCGACGGACTTATCTTCATCTGGCGGGGCGGATACCCACGTTCGAAGAAGCGTTGGCATTTATTACGTCGAAAGACGAAGAGAAGCGTTCAAAGCTGGTTGATAATCTGCTGAATTCCCATGGGCATGTGAGCCATATGTTCAACTACTGGGCTAATATTCTGCGACTGCAGGATAGTCCGATCAATAACAATCAGATTGCTCAGCCCTATCAAGAATGGATCAAGAAATCACTTTCTGAGAACACACCTTATGACAAATGGGTGACTCAGATGATCACGGCGGAAGGCCGCATCTGGGATTACCCCGCGGTCGGCTTTTCCATGCGAGACTCCGGGATGGAGCTCGACCACGTTGACAATACTGTGCAAGTATTTCTGGGGACTCAGATTGGCTGTGCTCAGTGTCACGATCATCCATTTGATAAATGGACTCAGAAAGAGTTTTATCAAATGGCAGCGTTCTTGTACGGGACACAGACTCGCGTCGGTGCGGGCGATAAGAACCGTTTTCCAAATGGCAATCCTGTGACACGGCTTCGCGATGAGATGAAGGCGAAGGATCCAAACTTCAATACGAACGGATCATTCGGTCGCATGATCAATGCGAACTTGTTCGAGGTCTGGGAGAATTCCGGACGGCGACTGAAGCTGCCACACGATTACCAATACGACAATGGAAAAGCGAACGATAACGTCACGGCGAAACCGATTTTTGGCGTTCCCGCTTCCATCGCCAAGGGCGAGTCTCCGAAGGCTGTATTCGCAGAGTGGTTGACATCAACTGAGAACCCACGCTTCACAAAAAATATCGCCAATCGCATGTGGAGGAAGGCGTTTGGTGTCGGGCTAATCGAACCGGTCAATGATATCCGTGATGACAGCAAGTGTTCGAATCCGGAACTCCTCGAGTTTCTTTCTTCCGAATTGATTCGTGTGAAATATGACGTACGAGAATTGCAGCGGATCATCTGCCATACGAAAGTCTGGAGCCGCCAGGCTCAGGTGCGTGAATCGACAAGCGAAGATCTGTATCAGTTTCCGGGACCAATTCTTCAACGCATGACGGCCGAACAGTTGTGGGATTCGCTGTTGACTATGGCGGTCTACAGTTTTGAGTCTTTTACTCGTCCATCGACCGAAGGGTTGGCTCAAGCCATTAGTCTGGACCTCAAAACTGCAAAAGCAGATCAGGTCAAGCAAGCTTCGGAAGCGTTTGAAGCAAAATTCAGTTCACAGGCTCAGCGAAAGCTGACTCAGCAGCGAAATTCCTACAAAGGGCGAACAGTTTTGGCCCGCGCATCAGAATTGCCTTTGCCGCTGCCGTCGGAGCATTTTCTTCGACAGTTTGGCCAGGGTGATCGGGAGTTGATCGAAGCTGCAAATACCGATGGCAGTGTCAGTCAGATTCTTACGATGTTTAATGGCGAGATCACTCACATGATGCTCGAAAAAGGTTCTGTGATTTACGACGATGTTGTCAAATCCAAATCTCTGAACGATCAGATCGATATCATCTTCCTCAGTATCCTGTCGCGTCGCGCGTCCAGTAGCGATGACGAGATCGCTCGGGCGGAAATCAAAGCCAGCGGAGCCGCAGGATATGGCAATGTCATCTGGGCTCTGATCAATACGAAAGAGTTTTTGTTCATTCAATAGCATTAAGAATGGATCTGGCTGATCGCAGCAATTCCATTGCTGAATACATAATCGAAGACGTAAAAAAGAGGTGAAAAATGAGAGATCTGCTGCGTAAAGCTAACGAATACACTCGCCGTGATGTTTTGAGTTCAATTGCTAAAACTGCTCTGGGTGTCAGCGTCGTACCATTCGCCAACGAATTGATGAACAGCATTGCGCTCGCGGGACCTGCAGCAGCGGCAGCCAAAGCCGAACATGTCATCTATTTATTCATGAACGGCGCGATGAGTCACATTGATACGTTCGACCCGAAACCTGGAACTGACGCTGGCGGCGAAACCACAGCGATTGCCACCTCCGTGCCTGGCTTGAGCCTCGGAAATCATTTGCCATTGCTGGCGAAGCAAATGAATCGGCTTGCCGTAATTCGATCCATGACAACCGAAACTGGTGCACACGAACAGGGTGTGTATCTTATGCGAACAAGCTACAAAATGATCGGTACGATTCGACATCCGTTTATGGGATCATGGCTGACAGAAGTGGCCGGCAAAGCAAACAAGGATCTGCCGGGCTGCGTCGTCGTTGGTGCTGCCAATCGTCATCCTGGTCAGGGTTACTTGTCGGCAGATACCGCGCCCGCTCCGGTCGCAGATCCGAAGGTTGGATTGCAGAATACTCAATCTCCGAAATACCTGAAGGAAGACGACTTCAAGACTCGGCAGCGTTTGATTTCCAAATTCGATTCGGCATTCAAGAGCAAATACGCATCGACAGAGATTGAAGCGTATGTTGATTACTATCACGAAGCTGTTCGTCTTCTCAAGAGCCCTGATCTGGTTGCGTTTGATATCAGTAAGGAAGATGAAAAAACTCGGACGGCTTACGGCGATCATCGCATCGGACAAGGCTGTCTGCTGGCTCGCAGGCTCGTGGAAAAGAAAGTCCGATATGTCGAAGTAGAATATGGCAGTTGGGACAATCACAACGATATCTACAGTGCGACAAATCTGATCGAGAAGACAGCTCAATTGGATCAGGCCGTCACGGCGTTGCTGGATGACCTGCAGGCAAAAGGTTTACTTCAGAAGACTCTCGTCGTGCTTGGAACCGAGTTCGGACGGACGCCAAAGATTAATCAAAACGCCGGTCGAGATCATCATCCCGGGGCATTTTCATGCATGCTGGCTGGCGCCGGGATCAAAGGCGGACAAATCATCGGTCGCACGGATTTCGATGGACGGAGCGTGGAAGACGGGCACTGTTTCCCTCGAGACTTGAATGCCACAATTGCCAGCGCGTGCGGCCTTCCGCTGGACAAAGAATTCCAGTCCTCAACAGGCCGACCATTTCACATTGCCGATCAAGGAAAACCAGTGACGGCTGTTTTGAGTTGATCGATTCCAAAGTGCACATTCGATCGCGTGGTATCCATGGTCAATTGAATCTCGTCGAGTTAACATGCTGCCACGCTTTCTTTGTTCGAGTGAGGCAACGGTTATGAAACGATGGCTGACCTGTGTGATGTTAGTTCTGGTATCTGCTTCAGCAGCCAGTGCGGCGGATGCTCGGCGGAATGTGTTGTTTATCATCTCGGATGATTTAAACAATTTCCTGGGCTGTTACGGTGATCCGCAAGTCAAGACGCCGAATATCGATCGACTTGCGGCACGCGGTGTGTTGTTCAACAAAGCCTATTGTTCGTTTCCGCTTTGTGGGCCGAGTCGCAATTCTTTGCTGACGGGACTGTATCCGAACAGTACAGGCATTCATGCGAACTCCCAGATCTTCCGCCAGACAATTCCCCAGCAGCTGAGTATGCCGCAGGCATTTCGGCAACAAGGTTACTTTGCCGCGCGCATCGGAAAGCTGTATCACTACAACGTTCCCAATTCGATCGGCACGAACGGGCACGATGATCCCGGCTCATGGGAGCTTGAGTTGAATCCCGCAGGCGTGGATCGATTGGAAGAGCATCCTCAGATTTTCAGTCTCGCGAAGAATCAATTTGGCGGCACGCTGAGTTGGTATGCGTCGCCAAAGAGTGACGAACATCACACCGATGCGATGATGGCGAAAGATGCGGATTGGGTGCTGGAACGTTGTGCCAGAGACAAGCATCGTCCGTTCTTCCTTGCTGTCGGATTCTTTCGGCCTCATACTCCGTACGTTGCACCGAAGGTACCATATTTCGATATGTACAAAGAATCTGAGATGCCCGTTGTGCAGGGCATCGAAGCGGACCGAGCCGACATTCCCGCCGCAGGTCTGGGCAGCCAGAAAAAGGAACAGGAAAAACTCACGGACGAGCTGCGACGTCAGTGTCGGCAAGCGTATTACGCCAGCATCAGTTTCATGGATACACAGGTTGGTGTCGTTGTTGATTCGCTTGAACGACGCGGTCTGGCGGACAATACTGTCATCGTCTTTACCAGTGATCATGGATATCACATGGGTGAACATGGGCTTTGGCAGAAGATGAGTCTCTTTGAAGAAAGTTCCCGCGTGCCGATGCTGATCGTGGCACCGGGAATGTCAGAAGGCAAAATTGCGGAATCGCCGGTTTCGCAGGTGGATCTGTTTCCGACACTGGCAGAGCTGTGTGGTGTCACGACTCCCAAGAACCTTCAGGGGCAGAGTCTGGTGCCAATGCTGAAAGATCCCGCGCATGTTGGTCGCGGCTGGGCGTTGACTCAAGTGACGCGCGGTGGCAAGCGACGCAATGCGAAAACAGGTCAGGAAATCTCAGATCAATTCTTCGGCTATTCACTGCGCACGCCTCGTTGGCGCTACACAGAATGGGACGGTGGCGATGCTGGTCGGGAGCTTTATGATCACGACAATGACCCACGCGAGTTGACAAACCTTGCGGAACATGACCAACATAAGGCGACATTGGAAGAGTTGTCTGCGGCTTTGAAAGACGCAGTTGCATCCACAATGCCGTTGGATGGCAAGATTCCCGAAGTCTTGCCTGGCTTGTGGGCACCGATGTTGGTTGATCCTTAACTGAGGCCAGGACGGCAATCCCGTCCTGATCTGTTTCAGTCCCTGATTCCAGTGTTCAAGGCGAGTCTGAAGACCCGTCCTGCGAAAAAATGTTCTCCCTCCCTCATTAATCTCCGAACGAGACCTGCCATGACTTTTCACAAACTTCCACGACGACAGTTTTTAACCAGGTCTGCTGTTGCTGCATCGACCCTGTTTGCGATGCCATCGATTGTGCGAGCGGCAACACTTCGGCAGACGTTGCAAGTTGCTGCGATTGGTGTTAACGGTATGGGTTGGTCAGATCTGTCGAGTATTGGTTCTCACGCCAGCGTGAAGTTTGTCGGCTTTTGCGATATCGACAAGTCACGATTTGATAAAGCAGATGCTGCTTTTGCGGGTGTGCCACATTTTTCGGACTATCGTCAATTGCTCGAGGACATTGGTGGAAAAATCGATGCTGTGATTGTTTCGACACCCGATCATATGCACGCCCCGATCGCAATGGCTGCAATGAAACTTGGCAAACACGTTTATTGCCAGAAGCCACTGACTCATACTGTGTGGGAGTCCCGCCAGATGCGGCTTCTCGCAGAGCAGAAGAAACTCACGACACAGATGGGAAATCAGATTCATTCGAATGCTGAGTATCGTCTGGGCGTCAAGTTGATTCAGGATGGCGCGATCGGCAAAGTGCGGGAAGTGCATTCGTGGGTTGGAGTTCAGGGCAGGCAATATAACAATCGGACCGATCGTCCGGCGGATGCTCCGATTCCGGAAGGTGTGGATTGGGATCTTTGGCTTGGTGCGGCTCCTGTGCGGGCATTTGCCGCAGATGTCTATCATCCATTTAAATGGCGCGACTGGCAGGACTTTGGTTCTGGAGCGTTGGGCGATTTTGGTTGCCACATCCTTGACCCGGTCTTTACCGCATTGGACATCCGAGCGCCGCTTTCGATTGAGGCACAGAATCAGGGCACAACTTCCGAAGTCTGGCCAGGTCCGGAAACAGTAACGTTTGAATTCCCCGGAACGAAGTACACCGTTGGCGGAACAATCAAAGTGATCTGGCGTGATGGTGGATTGAAGCCGCCAGCGGAGCTTGCAATGTTGCCGGAAGGGACGGAACTGCCAGGAGCTGGGTCGTTGTTTATTGGTGAAGGCGGCGTGATGATATTGCCGCACGTTGCGAAACCACAGTTGTATCCTCAGTCAAAATTTGCCAGCTTTGCGATGCCTGAAGTGAAGGGATCTAATCACTGGCACGATTGGGTTGATGCTGTGATTGCGGGTACTAAGACCACTGACGGATTTGAATACGCCGGTCCGCTGTCGGAAACCGTGCAACTCGGCAATATCGCAGCACGACTCCCTGGCGTGAAACTCGAATGGGAGACGGAATCGATGACAATCAAAGGGCACGAGAGTGCGGCCGCGATGCTGACAAAGAGTTATCGATCGGGATTTGAAGTGGAAGCCGTACGCTAGATAACTTAGCTCGACTCTGGAGAGTCCAGCTACGGTCCGGATGCTCGCCTCAGGTCGCTTCTTCACACACAACATCAAGGCCGTCCTTACATATGTTCAAACCAGCAATTTGCACTTTTGTCTGTCTCGCGTTGACAACCTTGACTGCCAGCGCTACTGACGATCCGGCCGTCATAAAACACGAATTCATTTACGAAACGGCACCCTACCCCGAATGCCACGCTTCGACGATTGAAGAAACACCAGCAGGACTTGTTGCTGCGTGGTTCGGTGGCACGTCAGAACGTGATCCTGATGTCGGTATCTGGGTGTCTCGGCAAATCAATGGACATTGGGCTCCGTCTGTCGAAGTCGCCAATGGAATTCAATACGGATTTCCAGACGGAACGGTTCATCGCCATCCAACCTGGAATCCAGTGCTCTTCCAATATCCAGACGGCCCCTTGATGCTGTTTTGGAAATGCGGCCCAAGCCCCTCTACATGGTGGGGAATGGTGAGTCAATCTTCTGATCATGGCGTGACGTGGTCGGTGGCTCAAAGGTTGCCCGAGCATATCGACGGCCCGGTCCGCAACAAACCTGTTTTGTTAAAGGATGGAACGCTGTTGTGCGGCAGTAGTACGGAATTCGATGGCTGGCGGGTCCACTTCGAAATGACAAAGGATCGAGGCCTGACATGGCAGAGAACACCTGTCATCAATGACGGTAAATCACTCGGAGCGATTCAGCCGACGCTTCTTCGGCATCCGGATGGCTCGATCCAGGCGTTGTGTCGTAATGAGAATGGCGAAGGCCCGATTCTTTCGACGTCATCGACTGACAACGGGCGGTCTTGGAGTGAACTGAAACCCATCGGTCTGCCTAATCCTAATAGCGGAATCGATGCTGTGACTCTGAAAGACGGACGTCATTTGCTCGTCTATAATCACACGAATCGCAAGACTGGAATGCCGCGAGGTCGGGAGATGATCAATGTCGCCGTAAGTGACAATGGCATTGACTGGAAGCCCGCATTGACCCTTGATCGCGAAGACAAGGCTGAATTCTCGTATCCAGCAGTGATCCAGACTTCGGACGGACGTGTTCACATGACTTACACATGGAAACGCAGTAAAGTAAGGCATTTCGAGGTAGATTCGGAAAAGTTGACGCGCAAAGAATGGAACAAAGGCGCATGGCCTGAGTGACGCGAGCCCGGAAATTCAAGTCGACGATTTCGCCAATGCGGGTTAGACTGTCAAAAAGTAATTACCGAATCTGCATTGAATTCACGAAACAGCCCCGCTGCGAGATGCGGGGCAGGGATTGAGAAATCGCACCGATGGGACTTGAAAACCGCGAGTATTTGCGAGACAGCTATGACGACAATACTGGATCGTTCAGGCAGCCTTCGCAAAAACCGATGACGATAATGATTGTCATCGTGACTGTAGCTGTATTCGTGTTGCAATTGATGACGAGTCGCTCAGGCGGTGCAACATCACTTGTTCAGGAATGGCTAGCGCTGGATTTTGAACATGCGGTACTTCAGGGCCAGATCTGGCGCCTGCTGACTTATGCTTTCTGTCACGACCAGAAGAATCTGTTCCATATCATTTTCAATATGATGGTGCTGTATTCGATTGGCGGCGTTCTGCGGCAACTATTGGGTGATCGTGAATTCCTGTGGTTCTATCTGGTAGCGGCCGTCTTCGCCGGAATCTGTTCGCTCGTGTTCTACCGATTGATTCATATCAACGCGCAGATTATTGGGGCGTCGGGTGCGACGATGGCTGTGTTCTGCCTCGTGGCATTACACTATCCTCGGCAAAAGGTTTTGCTGATGGGCATTATTCCCATTGAGTTCCGTTGGTTGCTGGCTGCGTTTGTGGCGATTGATACCATTCCAATGATCAACCAGGTGATGTCGTATTTTAAGAACGAAGTTGCGACATCACAGATTGCGAATTCCGCACATATCGGCGGACTGGTTTTTGGCTTTCTATACTTTCGCTGGCACATGCGAATCACTCGCTGGTGGGATCAGTTTGCCGGAAGAATTAAGTCGCGTCGAAAACGAGGACAGTTGCGAGTCTTTGCTGAAACCCCGGAGCCGGAGTCAAACCTGAATGCGCAGGTGGATGGCATCCTTGAAAAAATCAGCCGCGAGGGTGAGGCAAGTTTGACCTCCCGAGAACGCAATATTCTGGTTCAAGCCAGTCGGCAGATTCGCAAAGGCAGGGATTAACTGGATGTCCCTTCGGCGGAGCGACATGTATTTACGGCTTTCAGTCATAGTGATTCTCATGTTGTCGCTCATGCCTTCGCGCCCATGCGTGGCAGACGATTCGACGTGGAATTTCAAGCTTGATGATGCAACGGGTGAAGTTCTGAGTGGTCGGATTATTTCCGAGATACCCGGCAGCGCTGTACTGCTGGAAGAACGCAACGGAAAGCTGCACCAGATTGCTGCCAAACGGATCAAATCTCGGGACGCTGCGGAATTTCCTTTTGCACCTTTGACGTCGATGGAGCTGGCAAAAGACCTTTTGTCCCAGGTTCCCGGTGAATTTGAGATCACTGAAACAGAACACTATGTCATTTGTTCGAACTCTGCGTCTGAGTATGTTGAGTTCTGCGGGAAGCTGCTTGAATCAGTCTTTGAACAGTATTTTCGCGTGATGGGCGAACTTAAGGTTGCCGTCAACCCACCACCGCGAAAACTTCCGGTCGTAATTTTCGCAAATGCGTCGGACTTTCAGGCCTTTGCAAAGAAACAGCATCCGGAAGTCTCGTTTGAAGAGACACCAGGTTATTTTTCTGTCTCCGACAATCAGACGTTGTTGTTGGATCTGACAGGCGATCGATCGATTCGTTCAGCGACGTCGATCCGCAAGCGGTTGGCTGAGAAGCCACTGCAGGTTGCAACAGTAGTTCATGAAGCAGTGCATCAACTGGCCTTCAATTCTGGACTGCAGGTTCGGATGGCTGATAATCCGCTATGGCTGTCCGAGGGATTAGCGATGTACTTCGAATCAGGAGTATCGCGAACTTCGCTGCTGTTGAGTCGCCCCGGAGTTGTGAATCCTCGCCATCATCCAGCTTTTATACAGCTAGCGCGAGACAATCGAATTGCCGATGGTTTAAAAAGTTTGATTGAATCGGATACGGCGTTTCAGAATGCCGCAGAAATGCCTGCAGCCTATGTCAAATCCTGGGCATTAACGCATTATCTGGTTCGCGAAGAACGAATTGGCATGCAAAAGTATTTGCAAGGCATCGGAATGCGGAAACCAATGGTTGGTCTGACGCCGGAACAACGATCTCAGGAATTCCAGGACGCATTTGGGAAATTGCCAGACGAAATGGAACGGGAAATCGTTTCCTATATGAAACGGCAGCGTGTTTCCCGATAGCAATGGCGAAAGGCGGGGACCAGTAGCCGCGCGGAACGAAGTGTGCTGTGCACTCGAAGTTCCTGACCCATTTGCAATGTAAAACCAAAGGAGATTCCTCATGTCCTGGTTCACTGAAAACCCGTGGCCTCTGTTGCTGATTCTCGGCGGTGCGGCACTCGTCGCAATCATTTCAGGAGCACTGAAGGGACGTTCGGTGTCGATCGTGTGTCTCTTGGCAGCAGTGGGTTTGTACTTCGTGGAGTCTGCGGTCGTCACGCCCGCTGAAGAAGTTGAATCGCAGCTCCAAACGATGCTGGAAGCGTTTCGTGATCGAAATCAGTCGGCCATCGATCACTGCATCGCAGACGAATCGGCCGGACTTCGTGAAACGGCCGCTCAGGGATTGGAAAAGGTCACGCTGACCAAAGATTTTCATATCAAAGATCTGGAAGTCACAGTCCGCGATGATGGCCAGACAGCCGACGCACATCTGCGAGCCAATGGAACGCTGAAGATGACACATGGCGACATGCTGGCCCGGGTTTTCACGCGCTGGCAGACTGTGTGGAAACTCGTTGGCAGAGAATGGAAGCTTGTCGAAGTGAAGCGGCTTGATCCGGTGAACGGCCAGGAAATGGGAGTGCTTGAAGCACGGTGAAAACGACTGCTGGCCCAATTGTCTGGAGCGTGCAGGTGGTGCTGATCAGGTTGAGGGCGTTGTTAAGTACTTATCCACGTCGTTGCTCACGATGACGCCGTAGTTGACCGCACCCAGCCAACCGGACATGATGATTCCTACGCTGCCAGCATGGTACAAGCCTGCGATTTGTTGCGGCAGATCTCGACTCACCTGCAAGCCTTCGAACTTCGTTCCGAATGACGATCCGGCAAGATGTCGCGTGTAATGTTCAAAGGTGCGGGGCGTTGCCGCTTCGACATGGTCCAGTTTTTTCCGGATGTCAGGGACGTATTTTTCCAGGCAATCAAGAGTTGTTTCGATGAGATCCTTCTTGGCGGCTTCGTATTCCGTTTCCGGCAGATCGGCCCAGTCGCGATAGTTGGCATTGGTTGACGAGACAATCAGCCAGCGATTGCTGCCCGGACGCGTTGAAGGATAGTAAAAACTGAACGTACGACTGCTGACATTGCGGCTGAGCATCGCGTCAATGTCGAACCCTGTATGCTCGGAATGGAACAGCAGATCGCCGCAGCTTTCGTCAAAACTTTCCCCGGGTTTGAGTGCCATGTAGACCTGGCAGGAGCTGTTATTCAGTCGCACGGCCTTGGCATCAGTGATGAATTTGGCATCGAAATGTTGCTCTCCCACGAGATTGAAAATCGTCGAGCGGATATTGGCATTTGAAACAACGGCCTTGCATCCGATATGTTTTCCATTGACCACGACGCCAGTGACCTTTCGATCGGCCGAGACCTCCACTTTTTCAACCAGGCTGCGAATGCGAATATCGACGCCGTTACGAATAAGTTCTTCCCGCATTCTGGTCACGAGAGCGTCAGTGCCGCCTTCAAAAGTGTAAACCCCCTTCTGCATGAAGTTTGAAAAGACGATACCGTAGGTGATTGCGGGATCTTCGAGCGTTGAGCCGTTGGCGTAGGTAATTGGCTCCATCAACAGCCGAACAACGTCGTCGCGACCGGGGAAAAACTGTTCGAACAATTCGCGTGTTGTCTTTGCCTGTTCGTCAAAGAAATTCATGCTGCGGGCAGTATCGAAAAACTGCTGCACGGTTTCAGTCGCGATACCGAAGTGATCGACAATAATCCGCGTGAAGTCTTCGCGTGTGAAGGTCGTCCGCAGCGAAAATTGTGGGTTTTCAAATCGAATGCCCTTGAGCGGCACGATGGAATTTGCAATTTCCGGTGACCAGTATTTACGACAGCTCTTAATCATGCCATACGGAAAGCCGTGCAGCGAAATATCAAAAATATGTCCACCAGCCCGTTTGAACCACGTTGCCATACCGCCGAGCTGATAATGATGCTCCAACAAGAGGACGCTTAACCCCTGGCGGGCGAGAATATTGGCCGATGTTAGCCCCGCCAGACCGCTGCCAATCACGATCACATCGTAAGATTCTTTAGTACCTTTCAGGAAATCGCGGGGCATTCGGGGACTCTGCTGGATTTAGTTTTCTGGATCTGGTCAGTTGGCCTCTCAAAACCGAGTGCGGTATAGCAAAAATAAGGCAACTTGTTCAAACGGCGAACCCGAGGCAGACTGGAAACTGTGAGAGCTACGGAAACCGAGAATGCTGCGATTTTGGCTGATCCCCGGTCATTTTCCGGAATTCGTAGTCCGCGTAGTTAACCGACATTCAGTAACCTGCCTTTACCCGTCTTGACTTATTCAGATAGAATCGACGTAGTGCCCGGATTTTGACCACATCAAATCTGGCGGAAGACTGTCCTTTCTGTGTTTCTCTGGTTTCATTTTTGGTACCGCAGATTTCTTTATTCCTGAATGAAACGCGGTTTGTTCGCCCACTCTGGACCTCCCATCTTACTTTCGGTGACCTTATGGTGATGCCACTTCGCTTAACTTCGTCATTGTTGTTGATCTTTGCTTTCATTCAAACAGCCGCGGCGCAGACTCCGATGGACGCTCGGATTACCGTTGCTCATCCGGGCTTCAATCTGCTGAAATCAGATCTTGAGAAGACGCTTGCTCTGACGACTCCGATCGAGCAAAAACAGTGGGAGAATATTCAGGGTTACATCGATACATTCATTATAGGCATCGATGAAACCCGCGAAGTTCAGGTGCAGGTAATGACGGGCATCAATCCCGCAGGTTATTTGATCTGTGTACCACTGATGAATGGCGGAGATCCTTCGAAAGAGTTTCGCGAGAATCTCGATTCGCTTGGATATGCCATGACGCGTGATCCCGCAGATAATACGTTGTATTCCATCGAGAGCGATGCGAATGAATATGGCTGGATGCGAGTGGACCCCTCGCTGCGCTATGCGTTCTTAATGATTACAACAAATAAGACGTTGCTCCCGGTTCTCAAAGGGATTGTGCTCAAGGCCGCGCTTGTTCCGACGAAGCTTAACGAGAACATGATCGCGGAGCTGAAGAATACGGACGTAACAGCCCCAGCAATTGCTCATCGCGTCGCTGCATTCAAGCCTATTCGCGACGAGCAAATGGCGCTTATCAAGCAGCGACCTGATGAAAAGCCAACCGCTTTTCAGTTGCGACAGGCGAGTGCCCGTCAGCTTTATGACGAAGCCGAACGCCTCATGTCTGAAGTGGATCAGATGCTGGTGACCCTGACGATGGATCGCACGGTTCCTGCAGCACCTAAATTTAATCTTCGCACGACGGTCTCGGCGATTGCCGGCACAGCCACGGAAGCCACAATCGCGCAGTACAGTGGTTTGACGGACGCATTTGCCGGCCTGCAACGAATCAAAGGTTCGTCGCTGTCTGTAAGAGTCAATCATCCTTTGGACCAGTTTCGCAAGAAGCATATGACTGAAACGCTGACGTTGACAAAAGCGGATATCGAGGCTGGTTTAACGGCGAACAAGACGCGATCGGACGCTGAAAAGGAAGCGTTTAAGAAGTTTACGACCGGCGTTTTGGGCGTCCTTGAAGCCAGCGTCAAATCGGGGCATCTCAATGGTATTATTGAGTCGATCCCTGAGACTGACGATCACTCAACCACTTTGGCAGCTTTTGTTTCTACAGCGGCCTCAGAGCTGAATCAGATTCTGCCACTTCTGACTTCTGCCGGAAAAGGCAACGCTGTTGCGATGAATGCAGCAAAAATTGGCGATGTCGATATCCACAAGATCCAGATCGCTGAAGGATTTATTGACGCGTTCGATAAGCTCTTTGGCTCACACGAAGATTTGTATATCGGAGTCGGTTCCGAAAAGGTCTGGATCGCGTCTGGAAAGAACGGCCTGGAAACTCTGAAAACGACGATCGCTGCCGTTGGTCCTGCGGCTCCTAATCCGGTCGCACTGAAGGTCGAAGGCAATCTGTTGCCGTGGGCAAAGCGAATTGATGCTGTGGCAAAGAAGGAAAAGCCAGTCAATCTGACGGCGGACGAAGAGAAACTTCGCCGTGAACGCGCGCGAGTTCGAGAGCGTGCCCTGGCTGCTCTGGCCAAAGATGACGATTTTTCGTTGGTCGTTTCAGGTGAAGCGGGAACCTGGGTGGGTGAATTCACCAGCAACACCGGATTGCTGCGATTCGCCGGCAAAATGATGGCCGCATTCTCGAAGGAAAACTTTGAGTAAAAGAGTACGTCATGGCTGAATCTGATATCTCGCCTGACGATGACGATCTGCAGTTTCCTGAAGAGGAATTTGGGGTCGAGGATATTGAATTAGCCTATCGTCAGGCTTTAGAGGCACTCGACGCCGCCGAACGCCAGGTTGGTTCAGTATTGGTCGATATTGTCGAACCTGAAAACGCTGGCGGTGTCGAAGATGAGGCTGGTTCCGGTGGTTTTTCGATCGGTGCTCAGCTGGCAGAGGATATTAAATCCACAGCTGAAGCAACGGAGGCGTCCGGTAACACTGTCCTTGTCGAAGGCATGCGTCGAGTTTCACCGCGCGAGGTGATTGAAGGTGCAGTTTTCGTCGGTGGTGATGTGGCTCTGACGGCACGGAAACTTGCATCCTTGATCGGGCAGGATGTGGATAACCGTGTGGCCGTATCCCTCGTGGACTCTTTGAACCAGTCATATCAGCGTGAAAACCGGCCCTACGAGATTCGGCTGCATGAAGGCGGCTATCGTTTGGAACTGCGTGAAGAGTTTCAGGAAGTCAGCGCGCGGTCGTTTGGTACGGGACCGAAAGACGTAAAATTGTCGCCGGAGACATTAGAAGTTCTGGCGTTCGTGGCATGGAATCAGCCGGTTGAAAAGGAACAGGTAGAATCCATCGGCAAACAGAACTCGATGGCCCAGTTGAGGCAATTGCTGCGACTGCAGCTCGTTGAACTTCAACGCAACGGGACCAGGCGAACCGATGTCTCCTACGGCACGACTGCAAAGTTTTTGAAACTGTTTGGGCTGAAGTCCATCGCTGACTTGCCGACCGCAGATATCTTCTCGTTTAAGTGATCAGCATTGAACTCTTTGCATTCTGAAACCGAAGACCCACGTTATCGATTTGCCGTAGACGTGGTGCGCCGGCTGCGGAAGGAAGGTCACGAAGCACTTTGGGCCGGTGGTTGTGTTCGCGATCAGTTGCTGGGCAAGTTGCCGAAGGATTACGACGTTGCCAGCACAGCCACGCCAGATGAAGTCATTCAGATTTTTGGTCGAAAGCGTACAGTTGCAGTGGGTGCCAGCTTTGGCGTCGTGATGGTGCTTGGTCCAGACAAAGCGGCTGGTCAGATTGAAGTTGCCACATTTCGCCGCGACGGCGAATACGTTGATGGTCGGCGTCCCAACAGTGTCAGTTTCTGTCGCCCGGAAGAAGACGCACAACGCCGTGACTTTACGATTAACGGCATGTTCTTTGATCCGCTGGAAGAAAAAATCATCGATTATGTAGGTGGTCTGGATGATCTTGCCGCTGGTATTGTTCGAGCTATCGGTGATCCTTTCGCTCGCTTTACGGAAGATAAGCTTCGCATGTTGCGTGCCGTGCGTTTTACGGCGACTTTTGGATTCGCTCTGGATCCAGCCACTGCTGCCGCTGTTCGTCAACTGCGGCAACAGATTTGTCAGGTCAGTGAAGAACGCATCACTCAGGAGCTTAAGCGAATGCTTTCGCATTCGACGCGTGAGCTCTCCTTTCGACTGTTGCACGAGTCTGGTCTATTGGCTGAGATTCTGCCGGAAGTTTTGGGCTCTGTGGAAAGCACTCTTGATTCTACTACTGTTACGACAGTCTGCCGACAGTTGAAGTTCCTCGAGTCAAACGAGTTCGAAACAGCATTGATGTTGGTACTGCTCCCGCTTCGGCAGACAAATGTCTCTGGTAAGTCGACCGGCGAGATTGACGCTGTTTGCCGCCGACTGAAGCTATCGAACGAAGAAACTGAGTGCATTTGCTGGCTGACGGAGTCGCTATCAATCCTTGATGGCATCCACATCAGACCTTTGCATGTTCGAAAGCTGCTACTGGCACATCCATATTCGGAACGCCTGCTGCATGTCTCAACCGCTATCGCGGCGGCTGAAGGTCGGTTGGCTGACGATGTGCAGTTCTGTCGTGATTATCTGTCCGTCATGAATCGCGAGGACATGTGCCCTGCTCCTTTCGTCAATGGCCAGGATTTAATGGCCCTGAATGTGCCTCAAGGGCCTGACTTTCGAATTCTGCTTACCACAATTCGGAATGAACAATTAGACGAGATTCTCACGACCCGCACCGCCGCCCTGGAACGACTTCGTGAGCTTGTGAATGCTCGCGCCGTGGGATAGGCTAGAACACTTGTAGTTTTGCAGGACGCGACTCCATGTCCGTCCAGTCAGCCAATATCAATACGGGACTGAAGTTCCATCCCCCGAAACCGGTTCGATACGAAAGAGTTCTGAAGATGTCCCAGCAGTACATTATGACCATTGAGCAGATGACTCGTCTTTATGACGAGAAGGCTGTGCTTTCGGACATCTGGATTGCTTTTTATCCCGGCGCAAAAATCGGCGTGCTGGGAAACAATGGCTCCGGCAAAAGCACGCTCATGCGCATCATGGCCGGCGAAGACAAAGATTACATGGGGACCGTGCGTCCTGCCAAAGGAATCCGCATCGGATATTTCTCGCAGGAGCCACGACTTGATCCGGAAAAAACAGTGGGCGAATGTGTTGAAGACGCAGTTGCCGATTCACGTGCAACGATGGATCGCTTCAACGAACTCAATATGAAGTTGTGCGAAGACCTGTCGCCCGAGGAAATGCAAAAAGTTCTCGATGAACTGGCTACCGTGCAGGACAAGATTGATCACAACAACTTATGGGAGTTGGACCGTACTCTGCAAATCGCTGCAGACGCCATGCAGTTGCCGTCTGCCGATGCGAAAATTGGTGTCCTTTCCGGGGGCGAAAAACGCCGTGTCGCGTTGTGCCAATTGCTGTTAATGAATCCCGATCTTCTGTTGCTGGACGAACCGACAAACCATTTGGATGCGTCGTCAGTCCAATGGCTCGAACAATTCCTGAAGAACTTTGCAGGGACTGTCGTCGCAGTCACGCACGATCGATATTTTCTCGACAACGTTGCGGGCTGGATTCTGGAATGCGATCGAGGTCGCTGCATTCCATACGAAGGCAATTATACTTCGTGGCTGGAGCAGAAGCGCAAGCGTCTGGAACAGGAAGAACGGGGCGAAACTCGTTTTCAGCGAAACCTGAAACGAGAACTGGAATGGGTTCGCATGTCTCCGAAGGCGCGAGCCAGCAAGAACAAGGCACGTCTGGAACGATACAATGAAATGGCGGCGCAGAAGTTTGACGAACGTGACGAAGCCGCACAGATTCAGATTCCAACGTCACGTAAGCTTGGTCAGTTGGTTGTCAAAGCTGAAAACTTGAAGAAGAGCTATGGGGATCGAGTGCTGTTCGAAGGCCTGAGTTTCGATCTGCCACCCGGCGGAATTGTGGGAGTCATCGGACCAAACGGCGCTGGCAAAACAACGTTGTTTCGCATGATCATGGGGCTGGAACAGCCGGACTCCGGAACGTTACGAATTGGAGACACCGTCCAGGCGTCCTATGTCGATCAGTCTCGCGACACTTTGGATGGCAGCAAAAGCGTATATCAGGAAATTTCCGGAGGCCACGACATTCTGGAAGTCGGAACATCCACAATTCACGCGAGATCGTACTGTGGGCGTTTCAATTTCAAGGGCTCGGATCAGCAGAAACTGGTAGGTCAGCTTTCTGGTGGAGAACGCAACCGAGTTCATCTGGCTAAGCTGCTGCGATCCGGTGGCAACCTGATGCTTCTCGACGAACCAACAAACGATCTGGACGTTGATACGTTGCGAGCCCTGGAAGAAGGGTTATCCAACTTCGGCGGTTGTGCGGTTGTCGTGAGCCACGATCGCTGGTTCCTTGACCGAATCGCGACGCATATTCTGGCGTTCGAACCAGACGGCAAAGTTGTGTGGTGCGAAGGAAACTACGGTACATACGAGCAACAGAGACATCAACGCCTCGGTGCGGATGCCGATCGACCGCAGAACGGCCGCTTCAAGCCACTAAGCCGTTAGTTCGGCGAGCGGTGCGGCGTCAGCCCGCTGGTACCATGCGATTCGTGACAGTTTTGTGCGGAATCTGGAATCGCATGGTACCGGCAAGCTGACGCATGCCGCTCGCCGGGTTATTGGTGAGGTATCGGAATAAGGATTCCTTTATCCTTCGTCCAGATGAGCAACGGGAACTCCTGATCAACGCAATACTCTATCGCGCTCTTGACGGAGTAGTCTGTTGCGAGTTTTCGTTTTGAGCCAGACTCCGTCCACCATGTGCCGGGCTTGGGTTTGCCCCATTGGACATTCAATGCTCCGCTGCCGTAACTTTTGAAATCCCGTAAAATCGCCTCAGGCTCCGGGTCGCTGTGAACGTTGACAACCATGTGAATATGATTCGCCATGATTGAAACTGCCAGAAGTCGCCATTTTCGAAATGCAGAAGTGCAGTGAAATTGCGTCAACAGGACGCGGGCGTGTTCAAGTCGTAAACGCTGTTCATCGCCTGTCATCTGGCTCTGCGCAAACTTTCGCAACGCATTGGATGGGTCGGCGGGCGGCATGCCGAATTCGTTGTGCTCGATTTGTGTTTTGTCTTGATCGTGAAAAATGCCAATGGAGCCGCGATCATCACCAGGCAACCACGAACCATACGTCGTCCATGTCAGCAGCCAGAACCAGTGGTAGTGCAAATCGTCGGATGGTCCTGGCATAGTGAAATCTCTCATTGCAGAGCAAAGCAGGTGCAAATATTTTCTCGGCGAGCGGTGCGGCGTCAGCCCACCGGTACCATGCGATTCTGCTGATCATCGCAGATTGTGCTGGAATCGCATGGTACCGGCAAGCTGACGCATGCCGCTCGCCGGGGTGACTCACGCCAATCCAGCCAGTTTTCTTCCCGTCCAAAAGCCACCAAGCAGCAGCACGATTAATCCGCCCCAGGCGGGGTGGCTCCAGAGGCGGAAGCGGCGGATGATGGGTTCGGGTTCCGGCATGGCGGCGATGTGATCGACGAGGCTTTGGATTTCTGACACGGTCGTCAACTGGCCACGGGTCACTTGAGCAATCTCTTTCAGTACATCGACGCGGGCCGGTTGACCGATGAGTTCTTTCTCCTGGCCGATCACTGAGATGATCGTCTCCAGACGCCCGCCAGTTTCGGCACAACTGGTCACAAGTTTGTACTGACCGCCTTCAGTCGGAACGAACGAACCAGTGAACAAGCCCCACGAATCTTCACCAGCGGGGGCAAGTCGCACGGAATCAGTTTGGCCGGAAGGTGATACGATCTGCACGATCACGGTACCTGTTCGCATGGGATCACCGGCGGTGCTCATGACATTCGCGTTGAGCGTGACCACGTTTCCTGCTTCCGGTCGGTCTGGAGAATAAAACAGTCGCATCGCTTCGCCCTGTGACATGTTGCGCTGGTAGGCCATCCAGCGAACGACCTGACCCCAGAAGCGATAGTGATACAAGTCTTCAACGCCCTTTCTCCATCGCCATGCGCCATCGGTGCCCATGAAGAGAACTTTTCCCGTGCCGACGGTGCGAGTCACAATCAGGGGGACTCGACCGAAACTTGTCGACTCGGAATCGTGCGTAGCCAACACCTGGGCACCGATTTTTGCTCGTTCCGCCGCCGCATACCATTGAAAACCGGGCAGTCCATTCCACACCCGTTCGTTCTCATTGTCTTCGGGTTCAAGACGAGTCAACAAGCTGCGGCGTCCGGCTTCGGTAAGAGCGAACCTCGCTGGCCGTGATGACCCGTAGCCTTTTGGATGTGCTTGATCCAGCACCACAGGAAGCAGTTCATCCAGTTCGCTTGTTTGCAGAGAATTTTCGTAGCCGCGAAAGCCTGGCATAAACACCAACCCGCCTGCATGGCTCCTGACGAGTTGTTTAATGTTGATGCAATCCTGCGGCGTAAGCTGCTTTGGGCCAACGCCAACATCACCAATAAAAACTACGTCGTATTCGAACAGTTCTTTCTCGGTCGGAAACTGGTCAAGGTAACCACGTCCACCGCCTACGGCGTCAAGATCCGGATGAAAGAGCAGGCAGCTGACTGCTACGCCTGGATCGCGTTCAAGGGCGTTTCGCAGGTATCGATACTCCCAACGAGGAAACGATTCAATGACCAGGACTTTGAGTTCTTCATCGCGAATCGTGATCGGGATGGTGAGCTTATTATTGTCCGGCAGTGTTTCCGATTCATCGACCGGGATTTCGAGTGTCAGGGTGTATTCACCGGTTTTTTCCGGCTTCCAGTCGATTGTGTCCTGCTGCTGCCCCATGCCGAAGACTCGCACGTTCTTTTCGATCTTCTCACCACGGGTTCCGGTGAGTGAAATCTTCACATCACGATCGGCTGGCAGCCAGCTCACAATC
>JANOZG010000981.1:0-1711 GCA_031429275.1 Planctomycetota bacterium | reverse complement strand
TCGCGGTGCCGGTCTATGGCTGCGGCTACCTTGGCGACAATTCTGTCTGGTTGCCGAGTTTCGAAAAAATGGGCCCGGATAAATCTGCGCTGTGGCTGAAACAATGGGATCCGTCGCAGTACCTTGGTCAAGTCACCATGCCGATGCTGTGGGTGAATGGGACCAATGATTTTGCCTATCCGATGGATTCCTGGAAGAAGTCATGGATGCTGCCGAAGACACCTCAGACGTTGTGTCTGCGAGTCCGCATGCCTCACGGTCATGGTCCTGCCGGGGAAAACCCAGAGGAGATATTTACCTATGCTGATTCTTTTTTGAATGCAGCTAAACCGCTGGCAAAGATTGTTCAGCAACAAACCAACGGTGACGAAACTTCAGCAACGTATAAAGCTGAAGTGCCCATCACTAGCGCGGAATTGTGCTTTACGCGATCCACAGGCAAATGGCAGGACCGCGAATGGGACACGCTCCCGGCTGAAATCGATCATGCAACTTCGAGTGTTCGCGCAAAAGTGCCAACGGACGCCACGGTTTTCTACATCAATCTGTTTGATGACCGCAAATGCGCAGTAAGTACGGCACATACTGAAAAACCGTGATCTCTGATCGAACCCGCAACATGAAAGTACCGTCTTTGTTGACGAACGTGGCCTCGTTCACGAGGAAAGTTCTACGTCGATGGTGGCCTGCACTGGTATTGCTTGCAATCGCTGTCTGGCCGATGGCCCCGGCGCTGCGACAGCCTGCAAACTTGCTTCCTGTACGGCCAAACATGCTCACCACCGTCCCGCTGTTCAATGCGTGGACAATCTGGTGGAACGCCGACCGGCTTAAACATGGCTTCGCAGGCTATTGGGACTCCCCCATCTTTTTTCCCACCGAACGCTCTTTTGCATTTTCAGAACCTCAACCCGCGACAATCGTTGTGGCCCCGGTGATCTGGATGACAGGTTCTCCAGCGTTGGCGTACAACGTCTACATGTTGCTATCGCTGTTTTTAAACGGTGTCTTTACTTTTCGAATTCTGCGTCGCACGGGCAGTCCGCGAATTCTGGCGGTGATCGGGGGCGGAATGATGATCTGGCTGCCCGTGAGCGTCAGGCAACTGGAAGTCCTGCAACTGATTCCTGTCTGGTCGATGCTGTGGACATGGGATGCAGTGCGAAGGTTTGCCGCCACTCACACGTGGAGCACGGCGCTCGAATGCGCTATTGCCTATACTTTGAGCTTCTACATCTGCATTCATCACACACTGTTCATGACGATTTCTCTGGCCCTGACTGGATGGATTCTGTGTTTAGGATTGCGGAATCAACATCGCAACCGCACGTTCAAGACGTTCTGTATCAGATCGTCAGTGGCATTGATCATGGCCGCTGGCATGGTCAGCGTTGTCTTCGTGCCGATGCGAAAAGCTCTCAAGGAAAATTCGTTCGAGAGGTCGCAGGAAATTGTCGGACAACTCTCCGCTCAACCCGCTGATTTATGGATCACTCCGCACGATTCATTAATGTTTCCGGGGACAACATCACGATTTGGTTTTTCGCCTGGTTGGATCAAAGTGACGCTGGCTGGGATCGGTGTCTTACTGGGATTGTGTCATCGAAAGCGGCGACGATGGGTGTTGTTTCTATTGCTGACCACCATCGTGACAGCGGTGCTGGCAATCGGGTCGAATTTAAAAATTGGCGATATTCAATTGTGGTGGATT
>JANOZG010000980.1:0-15658 GCA_031429275.1 Planctomycetota bacterium | reverse complement strand
CTGAGTGATAGCGATGTCATGTGGATGGTTCTCCCTAACCGAAGCTGCTGTGATCTGGATGAACCGGGCTTTCTCACGCAGGTCGCGAGTTGTCTGCACGCCGACATAACCCATGCCGGATCGCAAACCGCCAGTCATCTGATACATCAACGGCTGCAAGGCTCCTTTGTAAGAAACGCGACCTTCCACACCCTCCGGAACCAGTTTGGACTGGTCGCCCGTTGGAGCATGGCCTTGCCGGTAACGTTCGCTGCTGCCTTTCATCATCGCTCCCAGCGATCCCATTCCTCGGTATCGCTTGAAGCTACGACCCTGGTAAAGAATCATCTCACCAGGACTTTCATCGACACCTGCCAAAAGACCGCCGACCATCACAGTCCACGCTCCGGCAGCAAGTGCCTTGGTAATATCTCCGCTGAATCGAATTCCTCCGTCAGCGATAATCGGTATATCGGTTCCCGCGAGTGCCTTCGCCGCATTCGCGATGGCAGATAATTGCGGAACACCGATACCCGAAATAATTCTGGTAGTACAGATTGAACCTGGACCGATTCCGACCTTCACTGCATCAGCACCAGCATTCGCCAGAGCCTTTGCGCCTTCGACAGTTGCCACGTTTCCGGCAATGACGTCAATCAGCAATTTCCGCTTGATGGCCGCAACAGTCTCGATCACATTCTTAGAATGCCCATGTGCACTATCTACGACCAGAACGTCAACACCTTTTTCCACCAGCTGAGCCGCTCGCTCGAAATCAAAAACACCGATCGCTGCACCAACCCGCAATCGACCGCGCGAATCCTTCGATGCTCGCGGAAACTGCAGGTTCTTGTCGATGTCGCGAATCGTGATCAGTCCCTTTAACTGATAATCATCGTCCACAAGCAGCAGTTTCTCGACCTTGTTTTCCAGGAGTATTCTCTCGGCGTCTTCCAGCCTGGTATTCTCCGGCGCCGTGACGAGATGGTCCTTCGTCATGATCTCAGAAATCGGGCGGTCTTTGGATTCCAGAAACCGCAAGTCCCGGCGAGTCAGAATACCCACGAGTCGTCCATTGACAGTGACCGGGACGCCGCCAATGTTGCGTTCGTCCATCAGGCGTACCGCTTCTCCAGCGGGAGTTTCCGGTGGCAACGTGACGGGATCCACAATCACGCCGTGTTCGCTGCGTTTGACGCGATCGACCTGCATTGCCTGCTGCTCAATCGACATGTTTTTATGAATAATGCCGATGCCGCCCAACTGTGCCATGGCGACGGCCATGTCACTTTCGGTGACGGTGTCCATCGGGCTGCTCACCATGGGCAGGTTCAATGGAATGTTGCGAGTCAGATGCGAACTGATATCCACTTCCGACGGAATGACTTCGCTGTATCCTGGTTCAAGCAGGACGTCATCAAATGTAAGTCCGTGGTAGGCGATGCGGTCCTGCATGGGTGGGGCTCCGGTGTTCAGTTTTCAGTTTTCAGTTTGCAAAGTCAGAATCTGAGATTTCAAATTCGAAATCTCAAATGTTCTCAGTTCCCTTTTTCACAATCGTCGCGTGCACATGATTCGACAATCGAATCAGTGTGGCGATATCCATCTGTTCGGCTCGATCGTCCGTCTTGTGTTCAAGTTCTGCGAGCAGGCGATCAACGTCCTCTTTGTCCAGTTGCTTGCGATACATCCCAATCAACACGGGACGAATCAACTTGCGTCGTTGCGAAAACGCACGTCGCAAAAAATCCAGGAAGAACTTTCGATCGTGAATACGAGCCGCAGCCTCCTTGTCACGCCAGATACTCACGATGGCAGAATCTACTTTCGGTCGAGGCCAGAAAACATTCGGCCCGAGCTTTCGCAGAATCCGGATGCTCGCCTGCGACTGAATCCACACCGACAGAGCGGAGTATCCGGGCGTACCGTGTTCCGATGCCATTTTTTCGCCCAGCTCCCACTGAATCGTACAGACCATGCGTTCCCATGGCAGATCGGATGCGATCAGATTCGCAATCACCGGCGTCGCAACACTGTACGGAAGATTGGCGACGAGTTTCAGTTGACCGTTCCGCAGCGATGCCACATGTGCTCGAATCAGATCACAGATTTCCGGTGCGAGCGTATTCTTGTTCTTCAGGATGTCCTGGTTAATGAGCGTGACGTTGTTGTAACCTTCCACGGCTTCTGCGGCGAGCTTCGACATGTTCTCATCGACATCGACTGAGATCACATGGCCCGCTTCTTCGGCCAGAAACGCCGTCATACCGCCTGTGCCAGAGCCGACCTCCAACGCAACATCGTTTGGTCCAAGGCTCGCATGGCGTACGGCAAATTCGATCAGATTCACATCGATCAGAAAGTTCTGCCCCAGGTCACCGCGCGGGTTGAAGCCGTGCTGTGTAAACAGCTCCATCAACCACGATCGCGTTTGACGCTGTACATTTTTCATTGGGGCGGCGGACTTTCTGGATTCAGCTGCGTTCGCAAAGCGGCGATCGTCTGGGGGGATAAAGATTTAATGGGGTCTGACCCCCTGTTGTTTTTTGAGGGGTCTGACCCCATTAAATCAGCAATGGTTGCGAGCCGTCGTTCAAGAAGCTGATCGACGTACTTGCCAAGAATATCGTTTTCGATGTTGACGACATCGCCCGCCGCCACGGTTCCAAGCGTCGTGACTTGCAGCGTGTGAGGAATCAACGCGACGGAAAATCGATCAGTCGTCACATTCACAATGGTCAGGCTGATGCCATCGATCGCAACGGAGCCCTTCGGCACCAGCAATCGATGCTGTTCAGCGGTCGGCGTAAACCACATATCAATCCAGTCGCCGTTTCTGGCAATCTCGCTGACAGTTGCCACGCCATCGACATGACCCTGAACAAAGTGACCACCCAGCCGGGCATTCGCCGCGAGCGATCGTTCCAGATTGACGCGACTTCCGATTCTGAAACGGCCAAGATTGGTCTTCGACAATGTTTCGTCGCCAGCTTCGAAGTCCAGCACATCGCCACTATTGGCAACCACCGTCAGGCAGCAACCACAAATGGAAACGCTGTCGCCGATGGCAAGTTGGGATGTCGCAAAACAGTCAGCATCAGGAGCGATTGACAGGCGCAGCCCGACCGGAAGTGAGGCGATTTGCCTGACAGTTCCCTGTCCTTCCACGAGGCCCGTAAACATGATGAACCAGCTTTATTGCAACGAATTTGCACTACAGCGAGTGCCGGAGATCACCAGGCGGCACCCTTGTGGGTCTGCCACCATCGATCGTTGCGGGCGGATTTTATCAGAAACAACCGCAAATGCACGGAGGCCGGGGAAGTTTCTTATGACCACAACTGCGGTGCCGGGCTGCTGTTGGAGTCCACGCGTCGGCCAACCAGAGAATGGGGTTATTCCAGTCCTGGCATCGATTTTTGGGTTATCGCTTCGGCTTCCCTTTTCCTGCTGAACTTCGGCGATTGACCTTGCCTCGTCGATCGTTCTTCTGGCGTCTGTCACTCTCCGCGTCGTCGTCGGGTTCACATCAGCCTCTTGCGCCTTCGCTGCTGCGGCTTTGGAGGCGGACGCGCGGCGATGTTCCAGTCGTCGATCGGACTCATCACGCTTTTCGATCATCGACATGAGTTCAGACGGAATTGGCAGTCGATTAGGCATTGCGGAATTCCAAAACAGATTTAAGGCTCTGAGTTTCGAACAGACCCACTTGCCCGGGGCTGTGCATATTCATAGTTGTTACTCGCAGGCGATTCGGGTGGAAAGTGCTCAACAGGAGGAAGATACTCGCCGGGAGAAATCGTTACGTGATTTACGGGACCAGAAGCAAAGATATTCGGGTTCACACTATGATCTTCAGCGGCTGGAAAGTAGTACTCCAAGTGCCGTGGCGGACCATTCGATGGGTGCTTTAGGAGTTCCGGTGCGCGGCTCTTGTCCAAACGCCGCGGATTTTCTATCGCATCTGGAAGGCGCGGCTCCCAAGGGCGTGGAGCTGGATGCAGTGGACCAACCAGCAATGGGGATGCAGCCTGCTCGAACCCAACCTCGTCGCGTTCAGCATCAAAATAAGGGCCACCTACAATATGCGGAACCAGTGCGATGATGATCTCGCTTCGTTCGCGAGTCACATTGTTTTTTCGAAACAATTTTCCGACCATCCAGAGCGAACCCAGCACAGGGATTTTTTGCTGTTGAGTGATATCGGTTTCTTTGATCAACCCGCCGATCACCATGCCTTTGCCATCGGGCAACATGATGTTCGTATCGACTTCAGTCGTTGTCGTTGATGGCAGCCCCAAAGAATCAATGGAACCCTCCGACACTTCAGGTTTAACAGTTAACATGATCTGATTATCGGCAGTGATTCGCGGCGTGATCGTGAGAACGACACCGGTATCAAGAAATTGCACGCTTTGCAAAGTGCTTGTTTGGGTCGTAGTTGTGACGTGATACCCTAGTCGCTTACCGATTTGGATGTGCGCCTGCTGACCGTTAAGTGCCAGTACTCTTGGGGAAGCAAGAGTTTTGGCATCGGTCGTCTTCTGGAGAGCCGTAATGAGTCCGGAAAAATCGCCGGCATTGAAGATGCCTACATTGTACGAAGGGGTCGCAAACGTACTCAGGTCGGTAATCGTTCCGTTAAATCCAGGAGTGGCGACCAGAATGTCGGTGCCGGCGACTGATCCTAGTTTGGCGAAGTCGACGCCGTGTGATTTGTTGTCTGTCAGGTCTACTTGCAGAATATGAGCCTCGATCAAAACCTGCTGCGGCTGGACGTCCATTTGACAAATGACTTCTGAAATTCGGTCAAGGTAGGATGGCAGGTCTTCCACCATCAGTTGTTCGCGAGTCTTTTGGTTATTCATCGGATCAGACTCTGTGGGCACCATTGTACCTGACGGCGACATCAGACCTGTACAGGCCTTCTGAACATCAACTGCCGAAACATAGTTCAGCTTAAATACACGAACTTGGCGGCCCTGTGCCTCAGGCGCAAGTTTTAATTCACTCGTCAGTGACGTGACAATGATGATGTTATTCCGAAGCGTCCAGCTATTACCGCTGGCCGCCACCACTGTGTTGATTGCATCGTCAAACGAAACAGAACGAAAACTCCCAGTAATCTGAGAGTTCACGTCTGAGGAACAGATGAGATTCAGCCCTTGCGACTCCGCCAGCGCGTCGAGAACACTCCTGAGGGAGGCCTCGCGAAATGAAAGGTTAAGAAGTTCGCCATCCAGCTCCAAATTGATGTGCCCCTGCGGCTCGACGCTTTCCAGCGGAAGGTACACTTCAGAATTAGGCGTTGGTTCTTGCGATCGGCGCAGTGCAGGAATCGTATTGTCAGGCGTGATCGCAGGAATTGAATCATCCGACCGATCGTCCGCAGAACTCTGCACATACCTTGCTTGCTTAACGCCAGGGCCGATTCGCGGTGCAGTGCTCGAAGTACGCGGCGGCGGCAACTTCCGTACACGGACAGGCGGCCTGCTCTTCTCGGAACTCTTTGTCGCTGAGTTCGCATTCGCAGTTGTCTGTACCTGCCATGGGATTGGACTACACTCTGCAACGCAGTTAGTCAACCAAAAAACGGCTAGCCACAGCCATTGGCGACGCGTCGGAACAACCGACCGGCCAAGATTGCTGATTGCTTTCCGCAACATTGGTGGAACCAACATGATACTGGTTTTCGATGGAGTGCCGGCCAGAATCGAAACAATGAACGATGCTGCAGATTCCACAGAATCATCCGGTGAGTCTGATAATGACGGTCCGGCTGGTGGAATCGATTATTCAAGATATCGGCTCTGCACTCACTCAAAATCAACAAAACATCGCAAATTCAGTCACTTCTATTCAACTTTCGCACCAGTCGCCTTTGAATCCTCCGTTACTTGCGACGGATCGTCAATGATTCTTAGAGTTACACCATTCGCAGAAATTGAAGCCACTTCATATTCTTCAATCCTGTCCCCTTCATGGTATATCGTGTCATTTATGATGGCTGCCGCTCCGCGAGCACTTCGAAAGACCATTTGTACTTTGTTGCTGCTCAAGTCGCTCTGCACAGCCTGGCTGGAGTCTACTGGACCCGGTGCCCCATTCGAAGCAGCCGGATGTTCTGAGTCATTCAAATCGATTTCGTGACTTCCACCCGAAGATTCTTCGCGGATCTCGACTCCGTCTTGATACACCGACGGTGCCTGCACAACATCAGGAACAAGTCCAGGAAGAGCGGGACGAAACGGGTTGTTAGCGATTAGAAACTCCTGCGCTATAACTGGCCATGGGATTTCTCGTTGCAATGAACCCGTATTCGGAGCCTCCGTGAGTGACTGACCACCAGCAACCTGCGCCGCGTCGGCAGGCGTATTCTCCGGCTCGTCGGACGCCCCCCCCAAAACATTCAGGAGAAACAGCACTCCTGCCAATGCGGCAAGAGTTTTCCATTGTCCCGGTTTCGATTTTGACGAGCTCACGATTCCTGATTTTCGAGATTCAGCCATGGTGCATAGCCTTTGCTTCCGCAGCTAACTTGCTCTTGGGTGAAAAGAAAATAGTCAATGTCATATTCAGTGAATATGTCGCCCCGTCTTGAAGAGGCAGAATAGACAGCTTGTTGGCGCGACTCAGTCGCGGCAAACCTTGCAATCGATGTAGAAAATCACAAACGCCTTCATACGAACCCTGTGACGTCAGGGTCAGCGACATCTCATGATATTCTTCTTTTGCGGAGACATTGCCGGGATGGTAATCCATGATTTCGACTCCGACATCTTTGGCCAACGTCGTAACCTGCCCCAGGAAGTCAGATTCGCGGGCGACATTTGGAATTCGATCCAACAGAGATTTGATCTTTTGGTCGGCTTCGTCCAACACGACTGTAAGTCGTTCGTGCTCCTGCGTCACATTCGTTTCAAAGTCGAGGATTTTTCTTAATTCGCTCCCTTGTAACACTAACTCCGCATTCTGTGCGCGGAGAGGAAGAATCACACCTGTCAGCATGACTCCACATCCGGCAACGGCAATCACCAATCCACCAAAATGCAAGCCCCACGCCCGCTTGCTCAGTTTTTGCTCAGTACGATTTGTCAGCATCACTGCACTATCCTCTCTATACATGCCGGAGTAAGGGGCTGTCCTTAAAAATAGATCAGGAGCCAATGGTGCGGGGCACCCTTTTGGGCCATTTGGCTATTGGTTCCTGACCCCTCTTAAAATCATCAAAGAGCACATTTCACGAAATACGATTGAATCCGCCGGGAATCCGTTTCAGCGCCGATAGAGCTTACGAGTTCCACCGATTGAAAGACCTGGCTGTCCCGAAGCAATCCCACAAACTGCGACACCGTGATATTACCATCGGCGACGCCATTCAGATTAAGCATAGTGATTTCTCGCATGACCGGCTCGGCTGGTTTTCCGTTCACGGGTAGTGTCGCCGGGGTCCCCACTGGTGTTGCAGCTGGTTTTTCTGCCTCCATACGGTGATCGATAGATAGCGAATCGACTCGGATCGTTCCAGAGCATTGGGCAATTTTCTGACTTACAATCCCCAATAGCCGATAGGGCACCTGTTCATCACTTAGTCGTGCCATCAACGACTGGTGGCTGTTCAGATCTGCCACGCGTTTCTTCAACCGAACATTTTCCAATTGCATTTGTTGCAAGGGAGTACAGCGACTCTGCATGATTGCAAGATCTTCCTGCACAGCACCGAGTTTACGACTCTCAAGTTGCCACCAAATTGCCATTAGAAGGCTGCCCGCAGCCCACGCTAAAGACCACTGCAGCAATCTCGCTCTGACAAGAAGATAGAGTCTAAATCGCCATGTCAATAAATTGATTGATCGTCTGTTCATAATTCCCACGCCAATGCTGAGAGTGCCGATGCAGTAGCTAGAACAGGTGAAACAGGTTCTGTTGAGGCCCCCCTGAGATTCCAACCCTGAACGGGCAAGCAGACCTGTTGTCGAAATAGTACGTCAATGTTTCGAATGGTCGCCCCGCCTCCGATAAGACAAAAGTGCGAAGGCCTCTGCTGCGGAAACTGCATCTGTATGAAACTGAGCGTTTCATGGATTTCTTCAACCAGGTCGGAGACCACACTGGAGCAGAGTTCTGTGATCATTGCCTGCAGTTCTGTCTTTTCACCCGCGCCACGCAATGTTCCGGCCACCCCGTACGTGGTAAGCATGGCTTCGGATTCCGAACTGGATAGTTGTAGTCGCTGACTAACCGCCTGCAGGATTTTCTGCAGGCCGCAATGCTTCAGCGTGCGCGTCATGAAAGGCTGCCCCTGATGCACTACCATCAGCGTCGCCGCTGAATAGCCCCAGTCCAGAACAGCATACGAATGGTCGACAGACGCTGCCATAGAATGCGATGCAGCTATTTCCGATGCTCGCACCGCTGCGAATGGCACTCCGTCAAGAACCTGACACTGCAATTTGGCCTGCATCAGATTATTTGCAATTGATTCGGACAATGCACCGGGAATTGACAGGATATGCAGTTGCGTCATCCCCCGGATTTCACTTTGTTCGCCTGTAGCTGCATCCCAAAATTCAAACTCTTGCGGCCCAGTCGCGCCCATGTGATTGTTTTCGATTTCCAGCGAAATCAGTTCCCGCTGTTCATCCTCTGACCCTTTCGCGCTGACCAGTGTTCGCAGCTGACAATGGGCCATGGACACGACACAGGCGGCCTCTTTACCGTGAAATCCACCGTGGACCCGCAGCGCACGCCCGACGTCTTCACCGACCCGGCCGTTTTCTAAACTCTGCAGATCATAAGGACGATGTTCATCGGCCCGAATCACGAGGCTGCGTGCCATACGCAGTCTCCCGCCGGATCGCTGCAGCTGTGCGATCTTGATGGCAGCCGTACCGATATCGATCCCGATCCAGCCCGTCTTTTGACGGAGTGAAACGCTGCGGCCTGGTGTTCTGAAGAAACTTAGGAAAGACATGAAAATTCTCTATTACGACGCCTGCGACAAACTAATCATCGGCAACATGATGGACAGTACGACCATTGCCACCATACATCCCATTCCGATGATGATCACCGGCTCAAGGTATTTGGAGAGTTCCTGTAAACGACGCTCCCCATCATCTTCATAGAACGACCCGACTTTCTGCATCACTAAACCCAGGCGACCAGTTTTTTCGGCCGTCAGGATCATGCGCGACGCTCCGCCGGGAACGAAAGGCGTCGCCGCCAGAGCGACTCCGATACCTCGACCGTTCAGGACTTCGACTTCCAGGCTGTTGAAGAGTTCCCGAAAGACTGAGTTCTTCACTGAGCCGCGTGCCAGCTGCAGAGCAGGCAGCAGCGGGACCCCGCTTTGCAGCATGGAACCCAGCAACTGGAAAGACCGACCAATGGCCAGGGACCTTGACACGTCCTTAATCACCATGGCATTCAGCATCGCTCCGTCCAGGCGTTTGCGAAACGTCGCGGAACGCCATAACTGCACGAAGCCGACAGTCATTGCCGCCGCACCGCCGCCCCAGATGATGAGATCTTCACGCAGGCTCTTCGATAGCTTCAGCAGGATCTCGGTCATCATTGGCAGCGGTACCTGCATTTCTTCGAAGATTTCGCCAAAGTGGGGCAAGACAAAAAACAGTAACACACCCAACACAACGACCGACAATACCGTCAGGATAACTGGATAAGCCAGGACCGTTTTCAACATGCTGTTGGTACGAATTTCATTGCGCAACGTCGATGTCAGGCGATCCAGCACTTCGGCCATGCGCCCCGATGCTTCGCCGGCAGCAATTGTCGCGACATAACCCGGATCAAAGATATGCGGGTGCTTGCGCAGGGCTTCGGAGATAGGCACTCCTTCAGAAATATTCTGGTGAACGACCATCAGAGTATCACGCAGAACCGGATGAGCACATTGCTCTGCTATTTGAGAGATTCCATCGGCCAGATCGACCCCAGTGTCCGCCATGATGGCCAACTGAGAGGTCAACATCAGCAACTCGCGCTTCGGGACGTGTTTCCCGCTGGACATTCGAGACAGGAAACCGGTCGCTATTCCCTTCTGGCTTTGAGATATCGACAACAGCAGTTGCCCCTGCTTGCGCAACGTCTGTTGTGCGGCCACGGTCGAATCCGCTTCGATCGTACCTGTAAAAATGTCTCCGGTGAGAGACTTGGATTTGTAGGAGTAGAGCATAGGGAAATCTCAGGAATTCATTTGTCTGTTCTGCGTTTCTTTGTTTCTGATTCAGTCCACAAACGCCACTCGGGCGACTTCCTCAAGACTGGTTCTGCCTTCCTCCGCCATCATCAGACCTTCGTCCAGCAGAGATGTTCCGCCATGTTCGCGATAAAAACGGCGAATCGATTCCACATTGCTGTCGTTAGAAATAATTTCGCGTATCTCATTTGTCACAGAAAGGATTTCGTAGATGCCACTACGGCCTCTGAAGCCAGTATCATGGCATTCCTGACAGCCTTCGCCGCGTGCAAACGATTGCCGGCGATTCCCTTTGTATTGCAGAGAATCGAAGAGCTCGGCCGAAGGAAAATACGAAGTCCGACACTTGGGACATATGTTTCTTACGAGGCGTTGAGCCACGACTCCCACCAATGCAGCTGATATTTTGAACGGTGCGATTCCCATATCGAGTAACCGAGTTACGGCACTGGCGCTATCATTCGTATGCAAGGTACTCAACACAAGATGCCCGGTAAGCGCGGCCTGAATGGCGACTTCGGCAGTTTCTACGTCGCGAATTTCACCTACCATGATGATGTCCGGGTCCTGCCGAAGAATCGATCGCAATGCTCCTGCAAACGTCATCGAAGAGGAAGCATCCGCTTGCACCTGACTGATCATCGGCACCTGATACTCAACCGGATCTTCAACCGTCACAATTTTCGTATGTACGGACTTCTTGAGTTCCAACGCAGAATACAACGTCGTTGACTTTCCGCTGCCCGTCGGCCCGGTAACAAGGACAAGGCCATGGGGCTTCGAAAGCATGCGTTTGATGTTGGCAAGTTGACTACTGCGAAATCCCAGTTTCGCCAAATCAAACGAAACCTTTTGACGATCCAGAATTCGCATCACCACATTTTCGCCCAGGACAGTAGGCAACGTCGACACACGCAGGTCAATTTGCTTTCCGTCAACGACGACATGGATACGACCGTCTTGAGCCTGGCGGCGCTCAGCAATGTCCATCCTCGCCATGACTTTAATTCGGGAGACCATTGACGAGTGGAAATCGAGGCGTGGACGAAGTACTTCCTGAAGCTCCCCGTCTATGCGGTAACGCACGACGGACATTTTCTCACCAGGCTCAATGTGAATATCACTTCCGCCAGCGCGTACTCCGTGAACAATGATGTAATTCACTAAATTGATGATCGGACTGCCTTCAGCGACAATTCCAAGATCCATCAGCTCGGACTCAACATCATTCGCGGAGACCTGAATGGCATCTTCACCCAAATCGGCTGTAACTGAGTCGACTGCGAATCCGTCGCGGTAACACCGTTCAATCATCCGTGCAATTTCAACGGGCATCGCAAACAGTGGGCGAACCCGCAACCCAGTAATTCGCGCCAGTTCGTCTCTCTGCTGAAGGTTTCGCGGCTCGGACATCGCAACTGTGAGTGTTCCATGAACCCGAAACAAGGCAAGCACGCCAAGAGATTCGGCAACGGTTCTGGGAATCAGTTTTACAACGTCTGGATCGACCAGTCCGTCTCGAAGTCGAACACTTTGAACGCCGAGTTGTTTTTCCAGGAATGGCAGAATGACAGCTTCGTCAACAAATCCCATTTCAACCAGGATTTCTCCGAGCCGAGCGTTGGTGGTCTGCTGACGTCCAAGAGCGCTGATGAGTTGCTCCTCGGTCAAGACACTGGCCGCAATCAGTTGCTCGCCCAGTGGCGAGGCGGGAAGGAGAGGCCGCTGCGAGGGATGCGGCCTGCGCGCTCCCTTGACCAATGTTGAAGATCCGCTCACTGTGCAAAACTCCCTGCTGCCGTGACTGTGTTTTCAAATTCATCAAACATCGCGATCACATTGGTAGCTCTCAGGATATCTCGGCACAGGCTGCTCAATGAAGCAAGCTTGATGCAGCCTCCGCGGGAAATGCACTGCCTCTGAAAGTCGACAAGAATTTCCATACCCCGACTGTCAATCAGCGGGATCCGGCTCATATCCAACACGATCCGAGGCTGACGCTGGTTTACGCAACCGTCCAGCATCCTGCTAAACTCATCAATCGTCTGCGTGGTCAACGGCTCATCGCCTCGCACCAGCTCTACGGCCCCTTGTCGTGTTCGCTCAAGCATGTGCATTCTTTCAAGCCACAGGAAGTGTCAGAGTGAAACGGGAGCCCTTATTGACTTCGCTACGAACACTAATCTGGCCTCCGTGCAGTCGCACCACCTCCTGTGCAAACGTCAGCCCCAGCCCCGTTCCTGTGATGTCACGCACGCGCTGGTCATCGCTGCGGAAAAACTTGTTGAATATCCTGCCAAGTTCCTCCGGGCCAATTCCAAAGCCGGTGTCTTCGATGTGAATTCGGATTTCGGATTTGCCCAGCTCAACACTCAGAGAAACTTTGCCGCCTTCAGGCGTGTATTTGCCAGCGTTCCCCAGCAGATTTACCAGGGCCGCAGCGATCTTATCTTTGTCCAGATTCAGTTCCGGCATTTTCGCTGGCAGATGCACGTTCAATTCTATTTGCTTCTGATCGAACTGGGCCCGAGTCTTTTCCAGAGCTTCCTTGATCAGTCGATCGATTTGGGTGACGTGTCGGTTGAGACTGATGGAACCGGCTTCCATGCGGCTGATATTCAGGAATTCATCGACGAAACGACTCAATCGAGTGGCTTCGGCACTAATCGTATTGAGATACGATTTTTGCAACTCAACATCCAATTCGTCATCCAGCGCCAATGTCTCGGCGCAAATCCTGATGTTCGACAATGGAGTTCGCAATTCGTGACTGGCCGTGTCTACAAACTGATCACGTGAGTGTTCGACCAACTTCAATTGGGTTATGTCACGCAGTGACCAAAGCTGAAATAGTGAACTGGAATCGTCGGCTTGAAATGGCGTGCGGGCCAATCGAAGCACACCATCCGACAGTTCCTCGGAAAGATTCAGTTCAATGACAGCCGGACGCGACAATTCCTGACACTGTGCCGTGAATCTCTCGAGGTTTTCACGTCCGTTTTCAGGGATGAAGACCGTGAGTGACTGACCACACAGTGATTTCTCGTCCGTATCCAGCAGCAACGCAAAGGCACGATTGGCAAACGTTACCACGCCGACGGAGTCGGTCACCGCGATTCCTTCGCTCATGTGCTGCAGAATCTGTTCGTACCTTTGTGTCCGCACGCCGCAAAGGACATTGTTTAAACGGGACTCCAGATTCTTGAGGACCTGACCTTTTTCCAGTTTGGCAACGACTCGATTCCAGCCTGCGGCCGATGGCGTGGATTCGTCGACTGTTTGCACGTGAATTTCTTCGTCGTTGTTTGCCACGGCAAGCCGAGCCAGCTGATCATCAATCGTGGAGCATGTCCTAACCACTCCACGAAGTCGAATGCCACCTAATACCAGTAACAACACAGGAATCGAAACTGCGGTGCCAAAATTCTGGTGCACCACTCGCATTAGCGGCATTGACTCTTCTTGTTGAACGCGAGCCTGCAACAGTCCAAATAGCTTTTCATTCTCGCGGAGTGGCAGCCAGTACTCCCTGGGGCCAGGCTGATCTTCGCGGAGATACGAAACCTGTTCGACAACACTGACAATCGCTTCGGGCGATATGTTGATGGCGGACCTTCGACCCTTTAGCATAGCATTAGAATGGGCAGCGTACGTACCATCGACACTAATCACACCACAAAAGCTGATCTCGCCGTCTCTTGACAGTCCTTCGATAATCGATTGCATCGAATTGCCTCGATTATCTGCCGCATCACGAGTCAGCCGTTCGGCCGCCAATGCCAGACGCGGTACCAGACCAGGCCCGCTAGACGGCGACTGAGATGCTCTCGCAATTATCAACATGCTGGCAGCCAGAGTTGAGATGCTGAGCAAACCAAACATGAGATAATTGGCAAGCAGACGTCTCGTCAGCTGCGATGCATTTTTGACTGAACCAATCATGACAACATCCCTTCACCTTTACGAAATCGTGCATTCAACAATCGGTGCGGGATGACAGTTCTGAAGTCGATCATGCTGCTGATTTGTTTTCAGGCATTCAGTAACGACATCAATTAGCTGACTCGGACTAAAAGGCTTGAACAGGAACGCACGAATTCCCAGGTCGATTCGCAATTGCTCGGTGTCAACCTCAAGGCCTCTGCTACTCACAAAGACAACGGGAACATCGCAATTCAAGGGGGTCATTCGCAGGTTGCGAACAAATTCATCTCCATTCATCCTGGGCATGCGAAAATCGGTGACGACCGTGTCAAATCTTTGCTGCTGAATCATTTCGCACGCCACGACCCCATTTGGAGCCACGCTGGGGTTGAATCCGGCACGACTAAGGCTGCGTTTTAGTATGTCAGCCATAATCAATGTATCTTCAACAATGAGAACACGATTGCAGGCATCGAATGACATGACTGCTCCCTACGGAAAGTTGAAAGAAACCGTTCTTACCGGATGTAATAGCAGCCGCCTTCGGCGAAGAAATTCTGCGCCAAAATCGCGGCTGTTGTTTGTGAAAACCTGACTAGTGACCGAACGACCTAGTAGGCGATGTAGTCCGGATGGTTAATCCGAATTTCGCCCGTAGTCTTGTTATAAATCCAGCCTTGTGGATCCGCAGTCACAGCCAATGGACTGACAGCTGAAAACACAACGTCGGCATTCTTCTTGCCAACTTGCAGGGTTGGAAATGGACCACGCAGGAACGGAGTCAGATCCGCCTTGAGAGTCGCCGGGGTATCATCCTGCCCCGGATATGTTGTGGTATTTGCCTGATACATCTGGATTGCATCGCGTACAACTTCAAGGGTCTGAGCAGATGACTTGTTTCGCGCTGTTGCGACGGAATCAAAAAACTTAGGCGCTGCGATCGTGGCGACAATTCCAATGATCAGGATCACTACTGTCAACTCGACGAGAGTGAATCCGCGACGCTGACGACGGTTCATACTACTAATCATTTTCTTCTCCTGTTCGTTTTCAAGACTCAGTAATCTTCACGGCTGACTCCAACGGTTCGCATGAACCTGTGACCCGGAATCAACGACAAACACTGTGCTGAATTCATATGTTGCAAAATGACTGCATGCAGACAAATTTATTCAACTCACAAAAAAAATGCGGATTTGTCGGGTTGGACGCCCCCCCTTTCCACATTCCACCGACGATGCACCCGAGCAAAAATGCACGACGACATGCATTCTTCCGCACATTCAGCGCCTTTGAAGCCCGCTCGTTTACTTTGCATCTCTCTGTTTCATGATCTGCCCCAATTCATGAATATCAGCGAAAAGACCGTGTCGGGTGAAAGATCCTCATAGACAGGCTGAAGACTTCTGTAGGGTCCTGAAAATCTGAGGAATTCTTTCTTAAGAGGTGCACTTCATGACGTAGCGTTTCGATTGCGGCGCAACACAAAAATGATGTATGGATAACGTATTCGATAGTTCAGGAGTTCAGAAA
>JANOZG010000979.1:0-10404 GCA_031429275.1 Planctomycetota bacterium | reverse complement strand
TGATGGCACTCGATGGCGGACCGATGAAGACAATCCCTTCAGCCTCACACAGCGCGGCAAAGGCAGCGGTCGAGCGGACCGCCTTTGATCAGAACACCGTAATCTTCGCCAAACTTCGTGCAGCGATGCGCGCTCAGAGTCTTGACGGCTTCAACATTCTCCGCTCCGCACCAGCGTTTTTGCCCAAACGGCAGATCCATGCTCACGACAAGGATTTCAACGTTTGACAGCGTTGCTGCCTGGTCGTTGAACTTCTTGGTTTCAGCGTGGCACACGGATGTGTCGAGCGATGGAATGGTGGCAATGATGCGCACCTTGCCGTTGCTGCTCGCAAGCGTAACCTCTTCAAGCCCGTTGTTTTGAAGAGAAAACTCCGGAGCCTTCGCACCGACAGTGAGTGCCGCTCCGGCCAGATCAACTGGACCACCTTTGAGAGCAACAGCACCTTTTCGAACGTCTGACATATGATCAATTCCTTTGGGTTTTCAGGTTCATTTACGTAATTCAACGCGAACGAAGGGTATCGACTGAGGCTATTAACTTGCAACCGACGGGCTGCCTGTTCATTGATGAGTGCGATATCCGGCAATGTGGAATTGTTGAGAATTCGGCTGCTTCAACTTTGAGCGGCGATTGTTCACAATTGCATGGTAGCTATCGGTGGATAGGCAAAACTCGTCAGCGATTGGTGAGCGAAATAGCATCCACGGGTTAAACTTATTCATCCAGCATTCAGGGGCATCATGTTCTCTCAAACCGTTGAATACGCACTTCGCGCCGTTGTGCATCTGGCGATGCGGGCTCCGGAACCGTTGACAACAGCGGCGATCGCCGAAGTCACGCAAGTTCCGCCAGCTTATCTGACGAAAGTCTTGCAGGGGTTGAAAGAAAAGAACATCGTACATCTGCAGCGAGGCATCGGCGGCGGCGTGTCGTTGGCTCAATCTGCGGATACATTGACGATTCTGGACGTCGTGAATGCTGTTGATCCGATCAAACGAATTAAGACGTGTCCGCTCGATTTGAAGTCGCACGGAACCAGGTTATGTGCGTTGCATTTTCGAATGGACAAAGCAATCCAATCGATGGAAGAAGCATTCCGCTCAACAACCCTCAGAGATTTGCTGAAGGATGAAAATCCAAGCGTGCCGTTGTGCGATTCCGCGAATCAACTCAAAACGAAATAGAACATGCAATCCGTAGGACGGGACTCCAGTCCCGTCCAGACCGGAGCAAACAAAAACAACCGCAGATAAACGCAGATAGCAACCAATCGGTAATCTGTGTCCATCTGCGGTTAAAAACATAATTCGCGAAGTTTTATGAACGATTGCTGATCAGGACGGGACTGGAGTCCCGTCCTACGCAGAACCTAGATTGGCTTTACGACAATGACAATCCGCACGGCCATTCTTGGCACAGGTTTCATGAGCTGGGTTCACGCAGACGCGTTGCGACGCAATGGCGTGGAAGTCTATGGTATCCTTGGGTCGTCGCATGCCAAGTCGCAGGCCGCTGCAGTACAACTGGGCGCTACGAAGGCATTCGCGAGTATTGAGGATTTGCTGAATGATCCCAGTGTCGACTGCGTGCATATCTGTACGCCAAATCGATCGCATTTTGAATTCGTGACGGAAGCCATCACAGCTGGAAAGCATGTGCTCTGTGAAAAGCCGCTGGCGATGACATCGCGGGAATCCGCATCTCTACGAGATCTCGCCGCGCAACATCCGGAACTCTGCACCGGCGTCAACTATAACATCCGCTTCTATCCGCTGTGCGCGGAAGTGCGCAGTCGTCTGCTGGCCGGTGCGCTTGGTGACGTCTTGCACATCAATGGCAGCTACGTGCAGGACTGGCTGCTGAAGCGAACCGATTACAACTGGCGAGTCCTTGCTGACGAAGGCGGTGCGTTGCGAGCGGTTGCGGATATCGGAACGCACTGGCTCGACCTGATCCGCTGGATGAGCGGTTTGGAAGTCGAAGAAGTGCTCGCCGATCTTGTGACGTTCTATCCAACTCGCATGCGTCCTGGCGGTGAGGTTGTGACATTCTCCGGTAAGGACGCGCAGCCGAGCGATGCCGCTGGGCAGCCAGTGAAAATTACCACAGACGACTATGGCGCGATTCTTTTGAAGTTCGTCGGTGGAGCGCGCGGTACGTTGCATGTGTCGCAGGTGACGGCAGGTCGTAAGAATTGTCTGCGTTTCGAAATCGCCGGAACGGAGGGGGCGGCCGCGTGGGATAGCGAGTCGCCGAATTCGCTGTGGCTGGGGCATCGTGATTCCGCCAATGAGCAGCTGACTCGCGATCCTGCTCTGTTATCGAACGAAGCTCGCGTTCACGCGATGTATCCGGGCGGGCACAACGAAGGCTACGCAGATTCCTTCCGAGCCTGCTTTGCAGCGTTTTATGCTGATATTCGACGCAGCCCTGTTGAACGACAGGGCGGTTATCCAACTTTCGGCGACGGGCACTGCGAAATCCAGATTTGCGAAGCAATTTTGCAGAGCCACCAACAGCGTGCCTGGGTGAAGTTGCGGCAGTCATGACAAGAACTTTGTCAGCAGAAAAATCCTGCTACTTCGATGACGAGCAAGACGATGAATTGCCCCGGTTTGTCGGTCTCTGAATGTGAAGATGTCCTGTGACTCACACTCTTGCCATTTCTGGTCTTCCCACGTGCGTTCCTGTAGCTCCGCGTCCTGTCTTCCAAATGCCATATCGCAAGGTGGCGGTCGATATTTTCGACCAGACTTCGCCAAAGCCCGGAACCCTCAGGCATTTTCGGGCATGTCTCCAGAAGTGGACGATGAATGCCGCCGTTGGCTTTTCTGCGGCAAAGGCAGGCTCTATCATGCCTGCCTTGTCAGCCGAAATAGCCGCCGACACGCTGTTCTTTAGCCCGATTTCGGGGAGCGCAGGCCGCGACTGACGATTATTTTCACAAGTAGAGACATCAGATGGGTTTGTTTGAAGGTAAGAAGGGCATCGTCCTTGGAATCGCTAACGATCGCTCAATCGCATGGTCAATCACTGAACACCTGCATCGCGAAGGCGCGGAGATGGGGTTCACTCATTTGCCAGATACAGGAGATCGACCAAAGAATCAGAACAAGGTCGCGAAACTTATCGATCCTGTCGGCCCGAAATTCCTGATGCCAATGGATGTCTGCAACGACGATCACATCGCTGCCGTAATCGACAAAGCAGTGGAGACGTTTGGCAAGATCGACTTCATTGTCCACAGCATCGCGTTCGCTCCACCCGCAGACCTGACTGGTCCAACGTACGCTTGCAGCCGCAATGGTTTCAAGTCCGCGATGGAAATTAGTGCTTACAGTTTGCTGGCGGTTGCTGGTGCAGCAAAGAAGAGAGATGCACTCGGCAAAGACTGCAGTATTCTGACGCTGTCATACTTTGGCGGTGAAGAAGTCATTCCCGGCTACAACCTCATGGGGATCTGCAAAGCGGCATTGGAATGCTGCGTGCGATATATGGCCAGCGAGCTTGGTCCTGAGGGCATCCGCGTTAACGCGATCAGCGCCGGGCCACTGCGAACTGTCAGTTCCAGCGGTGTTGGGGACTTTGACAAGATGCAGATCGTAAACGCCTACATTTCGCCGTTGCGTCGCAATCTGGACGTCGATGAAGTCGGCAGCATGGGCATGGTGATGTTGAGCAAGTTATCGAGCGGCGTCACGGGCGAAGTCGTGCATGTCGATTGCGGCTACAGCATCATGGGTGGTCCAACGGCGGACTTCATCGCGAAGGCTGCTTCGCTGACCAAGTAAGAAGAAAATCAGATGACGAGCGGGGTACGTGAGTGCCCTGATTCTCGGCGTTTTAACACCATGAATGCGGATCAGGGGATTGACATCCCCCGCTCGCCTGAGATCGACATCAATTACATTTTTCCGACAAGGAATTGACCTGATGAAGTATGGCATGAATCTTCTGCTCTGGACGGCAGGAGTTACCGAAGAGCACTTTCCGTTGCTGACAAGCTTGAAGGAATGGGGCTACGACGGCGTCGAACTCCCGATGTTTGATTTTGATGTCAACCAGTACAGGAAGATTGGTGCGGAACTCAAGAAGGTTGGACTGGAGTCCACGGCTGTTACAGTTTGCCCGGCTGATCAGAATCCGATTTCTCCCGACGCAGCAGTTCGCGCCGCAGGACTTGCTCGCCTAAAGCAGGCGATTGACTGCTGTGCCGCCGCTGGTGCAACGCAGCTTTGCGGTCCGATTCATTCAGCATTGGGCGAGTTTTCCGGCAAGGGCCGCACAGAAGACGAATGGAACCGCGCAAAGGAAATTCTGTCACAGGCTGGTGATTACGCGAAACAGAATAACGTTACGCTGGTGGTTGAGTATCTCAATCGCTTTGAATGCTACTTTCTGAACTGTGCTGCCGACGCTGCTCAATTCTGTCGCGAAGTTGGCCATTCGCACGTGAAGACGATGTACGACTCGTTTCATGCAAACATCGAAGAGAAATCGATCACTCAGGCCGTCAAAGCCTGCGCAGATCAATTGGTACATGTTCACATTTCAGAAAACGATCGTTCCACTCCGGGCGACGGTGGCATCAACTGGGACGAAACGTTTCGAGCTCTGAAGAATATCAATTATGATGGCTGGCTGATGATCGAAGCCTTTGGTCTGGCGTTGCCGGAACTGGCCGCTGCCACGCGGATTTGGCGTCGCATGTTTCCTTCGGAAGAATACCTTGCCAAAAACGGCTTGAAGTTTATGAAGTCGAGCTGGGAAGGTCGGTCATAAACGAACGATTGACGGTGAACCAGCGCTTAGCATTGAACGGAATCCGTAGTGAAATTTGCCAGAATTCCGTTGAGGCGAATCTTGGTGAAGCCAGTTGCGCTGGTTCACGCCGCTGATCCCTATGGCTGCATCGCAGCCGACTTCCCCATCGCTTCAACAATAAAGTTGAAGCAAAGTTTGTTGTAATGATCGCCGTAAATCCCATGGCGTGATGTGGGATAGAACATTATCTCAAATTGACGGTCCGCTTTCTGCAGAGCGTTCACAAGGTGAATAGAATTCTCGGGATGAACGTTATCATCCTTTAATCCATGCAGGATCAGCAGCCGTCCCTTAAGATTTGCTGCCGCCGCAACCACGGATGATTTCTGATATCCGTCAGGATTGAGTTGCGGAGTCGACATGAAACGCTCAGTATAGATCGTGTCGTAGTTCGCCCAATCCGTCACAGGCGCGCCGGCGATACCCGCACAAATTCTATCGGTGTGAGTCATCACGTAGGACGTGAAATAACCGCCATAACTGTGTCCGCTCAAACCGATGCGTTTGGCATCGACCCACGATTGATTCTGCAGCCAGTCACAGAGCGATTCAAGATCCTTTGTTTCTTCCACTCCAAGCTGTTTGTAGGCTGGCCATGCACTTTTGGCACCATAACCACTCGCCGTACGCGGATCCCAAATGATGACTACAATCCCCAGATTCGCCAACAAGTGATCAGGCATGCGATTGGCCCATGCGTTTTTAACCTGCGGATGATGTGGACCAGCGTAAGTTCGCAGCCACACTGGATGTTTTCGACTGGTCTCAAAATCCGGTGGCAGGACGAAGATCGCCTTTGTCGTGGAACCATCTGCCATCGGAACATCCCGCAGTTCCACAGTGGCGAATGTGTACTTTTCCCGCTGCACCGCCACCGGTTCCGACACGACTCGCAATTCAGCACCGTCCGAGCCTCGCACGACAACCCTGGGTGGCTGCTGCAGGCTGCTGTAAGAATCGACGGAATAGCTGCCATTGGCACTAACGCTTGCGACGTGCATGGCGTCTTCAGGAGTCAGGCGAGTCACCTCACCGGTCTTCAGCGAAACGCGATACAGGTTCTCCGCTATATGCGAATCCTTCGTCCCGGTGACAACGATATGCTGCTCTTGAGCATCGATCGTGTGAAGTTTTCTCACTTCCCACTCGCCGCTTGTGACGGCATTCACCTGTTTGCCATCGGACGATACCCGATATAGATGCCGCCAGCCGGTATGTTCACTGACGAACAGAAAACTGCCATCGGACAAAAACTCGACATCCAGCGGGTTATCGACCCACGCGTCTGTTTCGTCACGCAACAGCTTGACACTGGGGACAGTCGCCTTTGAAGTCGCAGACGTTGAAGTTGCTGGCAGTGACGCGACACACACATCCAGCCATGTCTGAATCCGATTTTGAGCGTACCAGTAGATTCCGGTGCTTTGGGGCAACCAGTTGAAGTGAGCGATGATTAATTCGGTGTCGGAGTATGCGGATGTGTCAATCCATGTCGTTTCTCCACCGGCCATTGCCACAACACCAAGCCGCACAGTTGGGTTTGCATCGCCCGCTTTTGGATACGACTCCGTTTCGAATTTTTGATCAACTGTCGTATGAGCCGCGATCTGAAACGTTGGCACATCACGATCGTTGAATTGCTGATACGCCAGCTTCGTCCCATCCGGACTCCAGCGATACGCTTGCCAGTTGCGACTATAAACCTCTTCAAAATACACCCAATCCGCTTTGGCATTCCGGACGGTTCCAGACGCATCGTGAGTCAATTGGCGGACGACTTTTGCTTCAAAGTCAGCGACCCACAACTCATTCTTGCGAACGAACGCAAAGCCGGACCCTGTGGGACTCAGTGTCGTCAATTCCACATCGGCAGATACACCTTCAACAACGGCGATCTCAGTCCCATCCAGACGACTGCGAATCAACCGTTCACCAAGTCGAAACACAACAATTCCCTGCGACGGCAGAGACTCGATCCATGCCCCATGGGACAAACGCTCTGCGTCAGACTCTTTCATTCCTGCCAGCTGCAACAATCCTTGCTTCAATATCTCAGTGTCATACCACGGAGTCGTGTCACCTGTTTTGGCAGCGACTCTTACCCAGCCGCTGGTTTCACGCAGAATATATGACTCGTCGTCCAGCCATGTGATGCGTGTCGGCGAAAAACCTCCTATCGAGATCTTCTTGCTGCCGTAAACATGGTCGTATCCAATCGGCTCACGCGTCGCTGGTTCGATCGGCTTTGCCGCGTCATGAGCCGTCTCTGGCAGATCATTGGATTCCGGTTGATTCTGCGCGGCTGCCATCGGAGCCGAGGCGAGCATCGCCAGAATCGCGGCCAACTCACACAGCAGAAAGGAATGGTCGCTGGAGTTATGGTTACTCATTGATGCCTCGGGTCGAGTGCGGGCTAGTGCATTGTCGCAGCTTAATTATCGGATAGCGAAACTCGTCAACAGTTTCAATATGCCCTGCAAATCAACGAATGTCCCGACGACGTTCGCTCTGGGCGGAAGCCGAATTCTTAGCCGCGTCAAAGCAGTGCTACGGAATTACGGTGCAGGAGTTTGTGCATCCTCACGACGCACAATCTCCAGCATCTTTTCGGTCTGACGTTTCTCCGCCTCGCGAGCACGAATAGGGAGCAATCTTTGGGATTCAGTCAGAATGTCCATCAAGAGTGGGACAATCACGGCAGCGATCAGGCTGGCTCCACCCCAATAAGGGTGCCCATAATTCATAAACACCCACCCGCTCGCTGCAAAGATGGCAGGCATAACGACAAGAGAATTGACGGCGGCACGTGCTTCCGATCGACAAGACTCGATCTCCACAATCGTACCGCACTGCGGACATTTATGAGATGCGTTCATGATTGCCTCGGCAAGAAACGAATGGTTTTCAACGAGTCTATTCCAAAACGTATATCAGGGCACTTACGTACCCAGATCGCCGAGTCGAAGTTACTTACTGCGGCAGCCGAGCACTCGACACATTTGGAAACGCACCAGTGCATGCACGCATGAATTCGACGAGGTCAATGGATTCCTGAGGCTTCAGATTCAGAGGCACGATCTTGTCACTCAGCCAAGGATTCTTTATGCCGCCCTTGTTGTAGTGCTCAACAACTTCTTCCAGTGTTGCCATGCTGCCGTCGTGCATGTACGGCCCGGACAACGCAACGTTGCGAGTTGTCGGAGTTTTGAATGCACCCTTATCTTTTTCGACTTTGGTTTCCGTGAAGCGACCAAGATCAGGCTCTTTTGCCTGCATGCCGACACCAAGGTTGTGATACTGTTCATCGGCAAGGTTTGCACCAACATGGCAGGCGGTACAGCCGACTCGCTTGCTGAAAAACAAATCCTGACCACGCAAAGCACTTTCAGACATTGGATTGGCTTCAACAGCAATCTTCAACCGCTCGTATTCAGCATAGACTTCTGGTGAATCTGTTTTCAGATCTTCCAGATCTTCTTTTTCCAGAGTCGCAAAACGCTTGTAGGATTCGTTGAAATCATATGGCGAAGGTTGGGTCACCAGGGTTCGTTCAAACGCTGCGATGGCTTTCCCAACATTGTCGATGGTCACGCCGGAGTCCGGAAAAACTTTCTGAAACTGCATCACGTAGCCATCAATCGTTTTCAACTTCGCAACAGCGCCTTCATGGGTGTTCGCCATTTCGATCGGATTCTGAATTGGCCCGACCGCTTGAGCCTCCAACGAATCGGCTCGACCGTCCCAGAACTGTGCGTCACTGAGAATGCGATTGTAGCTTACCGGTGAATTTCGTCCGCCTTTTTGATTGCCGACGCCGATGCCAGTGGGAGTATGTCGTGAAAATCCTTCCTGCGGATGATGACACGATGCACAACTGACCGTATTGTCCGACGAAAGGCGAGTGTCGAAATATAGCTGCCGTCCCAGCTCTATTTTTGCCCGAGTCAAAGGATTCTTTTCAAGCCCCTTCATTTGGCTCTCACCCAAATTCAGCCCAAGCGGGAGCTTCACGGTCAGAACCGCATGATTCTCTGGCATCGCCAACCAGCTCTTAATCTGTTCGTTGGTCAATGGTCCGATTCCGGGAATCTCTGCACCCTGCAATTCTTTGCCCAGATCCAACACTGCGTCTTGCGCGGAAACAGTAACGGCAGATGCCGCCATCACAAAAAGTGCCGTGAGAAGACGGGTCTGTGGAAATCGTTTCAGCATTTTGCACACACTTTCTGAATCGTCGGACTATGCTAGATTTGAAGAACGCGAATCGATTGTAGACAAGATTCCGAATAATTCCAGGCGTGGCTGGATTGCACAATCTTGCCGTCGCGCAGCTGGGAATGATGCCGGAAGACTCCGCAATAAAGCTGGGCCCCTGAATACACTTAATGCGGGCTGAATCGTGGCGAGCGAGGGACGTCAGTCCGCTGATTGTCCGCGAGCCCCACACTCTGGGGAAGAACATGCCCAGCTTGCCGAAGCCACGTCTCAATCCTGGCTGCGGATATTTATGCAGCGCTATTGACCATGCAAACCTTCGCTGCGGAGTGCGCCGGCACGTTGCATGACACTGCTGGACAAATCCGTTCGTTTCGGTTGCAGCTGAAACGAGAACTGCCGGTGATCGGTGACATGACGTCCCAGGAAGTTGTCGCTTACGAAATCAAGCGGAAACTTCTGGTACCATGGAGCGTTGATATCAACCATCTCCGTATGGGTTTCGTAGCCGTCTCGAAGCAACTGAACTTCGCGAGTACCATACCATGTAAAGTCGAAGGAAGCTGGCGTATAGCCGATATCCTGCCCATCAACTTTCACCAGAGCACCGGATGGGTAGGAATTGATCGTGACGCGACGATGCACGCAACCGACTTGCGTCAGTGCGAGCAGCATAAGCAACGAAATCCGGTTCCAGCGCATCGGCATCCTGCCAATTGTCATTTCCACCATGAAGAACGCATAGTTTACTGCGAAGGTGAAACACAGGCCAAGATCAATTCGAGGCGTGAAAATGCTGCTGATTTCGAGTCATACGGTTGAGCCGTCGCTGACGAACCACTGCAATAACCGAATTCTTGACCGCCACATTCGAGGCAGTCGGGGGCTACTTGCGATCCAGAGTCAGCAGTCCGGTAATCGTCAGGCCGATTCCCAGCAGCCCAAACATGGATAGCTTTTCGCCAAACACAATCACAGCGCCGATCGCACAAAATGCGTTTTGAGAGGCATTGATGACGTTCGTGCGACTGATGGTCAAGTGCCGCATTGCGTGAGTGATTGCGAAGAATCCGATGGCGTTAAAAATCCCGGCAATTGCTATCGTGGCCCATTCCTTAGGTGTTGTCGCGGCGATCGTATCCACCGAGAGCAATGTCAGACTCAGCGGACACAGCACCAGGAAACCAGCCGCACTAAAAAGAAACAAAGTTGCGGCGACCGGCATTTGAGATCGGACGGCTTTGCGAATATAGACGCCCGTGATTCCGTAGGCCAGGCCGGAGATCATCGCCAGCGCGACTCCAGTGACCGTGCCCCATTCGTCAGCGGCCGGAATCGCAGTTTTCGAATCGCCTTCAGGGG